>JBDTQC010000412.1:0-3794 GCA_039932405.1 Ideonella sp. | reverse complement strand
AAAGCGGGCGCTCCAGTAGCTGATGCCCATGTTCTCGACCCGGACCTGACCGCCAGGTTTCGGTGCATGGATGAATTTGTTGTCACCGACGTAGATTCCGACGTGCGAGAACGTCCGGCGCAGGGTGTTGAAGAAAACCAGGTCACCGGGCTTCAGCTCGTCACGCCGGATGCTGATCAAGCCGGCAGCGCTGGCTTGTTCATCTGCGCGACGCGGCAGCATCAATCCGATGCTGCGCTCGAAGATGTAACGGGTAAAGCCGCTGCAGTCGAATCCGGTCTCTTCCGACTGGCCGCCGCGTGCGTACCGCACACCCAGGAAATCCATGGCGGTCAGCACCATGTCGGACGCGTGATCGCGCACGGTCTCTGCAAAACCGGCTTTCGGCGTGAATACGGGCCCTGTCGAGACTTCCGGAACCCCATTCCGAATCGAAATTCCCCTGTCTGCAAGCAGATTGGCAATCGCATCGGTGTTTGTATCCGACGGTGCTGCAGATGCCGAGAACGCCACGACGCTGAAACACGCCGCCAGCATGTAGGAAACCGCCGTACGGTGTAATGATCTGTTACCAATTCTCGGCATGGCGCGCAGGATAAGGGCGACTGGTGTCCAGCGTCAACCAATTTGGGCCGGCACTTACCCTAGTAACGTGAGCAAACGTGAGCGCCGGTTCGCAAGGCGGCCGGCCAAGCGCACTACAGTTGCCGACATCGAAATGCAATTTTTCTGGAGCAGACATGTTCAAGGCATTGGTTCTCAACAAGGGTAGCGAGGGGTTCAGTGCCGCGATTCAGTCACTCGACGACGCCGCTTTGCCCGAGGGAGATGTTCTGGTCGGCATCGAGCATTCGACGCTGAACTACAAGGACGGCCTGGCAATCACGAACAAGGGGCCGGTGGTTCGGTCTTGGCCGATGGTGCCGGGGATCGATGGGGCCGGCACCGTGATCGAGAGCAGCCATCCCGACTGGCAGCCGGGGGACCGCGTGATCCATAACGGGTGGGGCGTTGGTGAAACGCGGTTTGGCTGCCTGGCTGAACGTGCGAGGCTCAAGGGTGAGTGGCTGGTTGCGCTGCCCGAATCGTTCACGACCGCGCAGGCGATGGCGATCGGCACGGCCGGCTACACCGCAATGCTGTGCGTGCTGGCGCTTGAACGCCACGGCGTGCGTCCGGGTGATGGCGATGTGCTGGTCACCGGGGCAACCGGGGGAGTAGGCAGCGTGGCGACGGCATTGTTGGCCAAACTTGGGTATCGGGTCACCGCGTCCACCGGCAAGGCCACCGAAACCGAATACCTGACAAGGCTCGGGGCCAACGCGGTGATTGATCGCGCCGAACTGGTCGTGGCCGGCAAGCCGCTCCAAAAGGAACGCTGGGCCGCCGTGGTGGATGCCGTGGGCAGCCATACACTGGTCAACGCATTGGCCCAGACCCGCTATGGTGGCGTGGTGGCGGCCTGTGGCCTGGCTCAGGGTGCTGACCTGCCGGGCACCGTGTTGCCATTCATCCTGCGTGGCGTGACCTTGGCCGGCATCGACAGCGTGATGGCGTCGCTCGACGTCCGCCGCGAAGCGTGGCGCAGGTTGGCTGAAGACTTGTCGACTGAAGCGATGGATTCGGTCGCCGATGAAATCGCGCTGGATGATGTGATCGCGGCAGCCGCTGAACTGATGAATGGCAAGGTGCGAGGCCGCAAGGTGGTGCGAATCGGATAGGACCCTCGATGCGTCAGGATGATGTCCTTGCAAGGCATCCAAGCGGCAAGCGGCAAGCGCAATCCAAGGAGAAGTTCATGGACCCATCGCAGGTATCCCTGGCACCCGCCAGTTACGCCGATTTCTATCGGCAATCGATCAGCGACCCCGAAACATTCTGGCGCGAGCAGGCTGAACTCGTCGACTGGCACCGGCCGTTCGACCAGGTGTGCGACTACAGCAAGCCGCCGTTTGCGCGTTGGTATGTCGGCGGCCTGATCAACCTGTGCCACAACGCCGTCGATCGACATTTGCCGACACGCGGCGAGCAGCCGGCACTGATCTTTGTGTCGACCGAGACCGACCAGCAACGGATCTACAGCTTCAACGAACTGCACGCCGAAGTGCAGCGCATGGCGGCCTGCCTGCTGTCGCTGGGCGTGAAGCCCGGCGATCGGGTGCTGATCTACATGCCGATGATCGCCGAAGCTGCTTTTGCGATGCTGGCCTGTGCGCGCATCGGTGCAATTCATTCGGTGGTGTTCGGAGGCTTCGCCAGCCACAGCCTGGCCAGCCGCATCGACGATGCCGAACCGTTGGTGATCGTCAGTGCCGATGCCGGCAGTCGATCAGGCAAGGTCGTCGCGTACAAGCCGCTGCTCGATGAAGCGATCAGGCTTGCGAAGCACAAGCCCGCCAAGGTGCTTCTGGTGGATCGCGGCCTGAGCGAAATGGCAATGGTCGACGGTCGCGATGTCGACTACGCGGGCCTGCGCGAACACAACTTGTCGAGCGTCGTGCCTTGTGTCTGGCTCGAATCGAATGCGACGAGCTACACGCTCTATACCAGCGGCACCACCGGCAAACCGAAAGGTGTGCAGCGCGATACCGGTGGCTATGCGGTGGCACTGGCCGCCAGCATCAAGCACATCTTTTGCGGCCAGGCCGGCGAGACGTTTTTCTCGACCAGCGACATCGGCTGGGTGGTCGGTCACAGCTACATCATCTATGGCCCGTTGATCGCCGGCATGGCCACCATCCTCTACGAAGGCTTGCCGACCCGACCCGATGCCGGCATCTGGTGGCGTCTCGTCGAGCAATACAAGGTTTCGGTGATGTTCAGTGCGCCCACAGCGGTTCGCGTGCTGAAAAAGCAGGATGCAAGCTATCTGACGAAATACGACCTCTCGTCGCTGCGAGCCCTGTTTCTGGCCGGCGAGCCGCTCGACGAGCCGACTGCACGCTGGATCACCGATGCCATCGGCAAGCCGATCATCGACAACTACTGGCAGACCGAGACCGGCTGGCCGATCCTGGCGCTCGCCAATGGGGTCGAGAAGGCGCCGAGCAAGTTTGGCAGCCCGGGCAAGGCCATGTACGGCTACAAGGTCAAGCTGCTCGACGAGCAGACCGGTGAGGACCTGACCGGTGCCAACCAGAAAGGTGTTGTGGCCATCGAGGGCCCGTTGCCGCCTGGCTGCATGCAAACCGTCTGGCGCGATGACGCTCGATACGTGCAGACCTATTGGAGCAGCATCCCCGGAAAGCTGGTCTACAGCACCTTCGACTGGGGTGTGCGCGATGAAGATGGCTATTTTTTCATTCTGGGGCGTACCGACGACGTGATCAATGTGGCCGGGCATCGGCTCGGAACCCGCGAAATCGAGGAGAGCATTTCCGGCCATCCGAACGTGGCCGAAGTTGCCGTGGTCGGCGTTGCCGATCAGTTGAAAGGTCAGGTCGCGGTTGCGTTCGTCGTTGCCAAGGATTCGTCGGCGTTGGGTGACGTCGCTGCGCGCATGACGCTCGAGGGCGAGATCATGAAGACGGTCGACCGGCAACTCGGTGCAGTCGCGCGTCCCGCCCGGGTACTGTTCGTGTCGCTGCTGCCCAAGACTCGTTCGGGCAAGCTGTTGAGGCGGGCAATTCAGGCCATTTGCGAGCACCGCGATCCAGGGGATCTGACGACCATGGACGACCCATCGGCGCTGCAGCAGATCCGCGATCAGCTTGCCGTGACTCTTTGATCACCTCGGGTGATCCGCGGCTTGCCGGCACTTTTGCGAGCCGAGGCAGAATGTGCAGCGTGCCAAC
>JBDTQC010000411.1:0-3819 GCA_039932405.1 Ideonella sp. | reverse complement strand
GCGCAAGGCCTATTACGCGACCTTCCAGAAGATCGTCACCGACGAGTTGCCGATCGAGTTCATCAACGTGGTCCCGTACCACACCGCAGCGAGCACGAAGGTGGGGAATCTGCCCGTGACCATCTGGGGACCGATGTCGCCGTATGACGAGGTCTACCTGAAGTAAGCGCGGCCCACCTCAAGTCTTGGTGCGAACGAGCCATGATCAATTTGCGCAATCTTTTCTCCCGCCTCGCCCAGGGCCTGGCCCTGGTAGTAGCGGTGGTGGTCTTGAACTTCGTGCTGGTGCATGCCGCACCGGGCGACCCGGTCGAGACCATCGCGGGCGCCAGCGGCGGCATGTCCGAGGAACTCAAGGCCGAACTGCGAACCCAGTACGGCCTGGACAAGCCGATGGTCGTGCAGCTCGGTGTGTACCTCGGCAAGGTCGTCACGGGTGACCTCGGGTATTCGTATTTCTTCAACCTGCCGGTGTCTGGACTGATTGCCGAGCGGGTGCCGGCCACCTTGCTGCTGGTGATCGCCTCGGTGCTGGTGGCCTTTTTGGTCGGCACCACGCTGGGCGTGTTGTCGTCGCGCAAGCCCAACGGCCTGTTATCGCAACTCGTCAACGTGTTGTCGCTGGTCGGCTTCGCCGCGCCGGTTTTCTGGACCGGCATCATGCTGGTGATCCTGTTTGCCTCGGTGTTGCCGTGGTTCCCGATCTCGGGCATGCGCTCGGTCGATGCCGCCACCGGCGCCAGCGGATTTGCTGACATCGGCGACGTGCTGCACCACATGGTGCTGCCAACTGTGACGCTGGCGCTGGTTTATGTCGCGCAGTACAGCCGGCTGGCGCGTGCCAGCATGCTCGATGTGCTCGGCAGTGATTTCATCCGCACCGCCCGCGCCAAGGGCTTGCCCGAGGGCATCGTCTTGTACAAACATGCGCTGCGCAATGCGGTGTTGCCGGTTGTGACGATCCTGGGCCTGCAGTTCGGCAATGTGCTGGCCGGGGCCATTCTGGTCGAGACGGTGTTCAACTGGCCGGGCTTGGGTCGACTGGCGTTCGAGTCGGTGCTGCGGCGTGACTACCCCACCATCCTCGGCGTGTTGCTGTTCTCGTCGATCGTGGTGGTCATCATGAACCAACTCACCGATCTGGCCTACCGACTGATCGACCCGAGGATCAAGCTGTGACTGTCGCATCCACTCCATTGAAGGTCGCTGCGCCGCAAACCAGGGCCGAGCAGCTGCCCAAGGTCGAACATCCGACGATCGAAGCCCTGCGCATGTTCATGCGCAATCCGTCGGCAATCGTCGGCATGATCCTGCTCGGACTGATCGTGCTGGTTGCGATTGCCGGCCCGATGGTCTATCCGGCAGATCCGTTCGAGATCCGCTGGGCACCGATGACGCCACCGTTCAGCGAGGATGCCTGGCTGGGCACCGACTACCTCGGCCGCGATGTGTTGACCACCCTGATCTACGGCGGCCGCGCCACCTTGCTGGTCGGTGCGGTCGCCGCACTGCTGTCGGTGGTGATCGGCATCAGCATCGGCGCTTTCGCCGGTTTCTACGGCGGCCGGGTCGACGCCGTGCTGATGCGCATCACCGAGTTTTTCCAGGTCCTGCCGGCGTTGCTGTTCGCGATGGTGGTGGTCGCGCTGTTCTCGCCGACGCTGGTGACCGTGACGATCGCAATCGGCATCGTCATCTGGCCGGGCACGGCGCGGCTGACGCGTGGCGAATTCATGAAGGTGCGCGGCATGGACTTCGTTCGAGCCGAGCGTTCGATTGGCGCCGGCAATGCCCGGATCATGTGGCGCGTGATCCTGCCCAATGCCTTCCCGCCGCTGGTCGTCTCGGCCACGCTGGCGGTCGGATCAGCCATCCTGTTCGAGGCCGGGCTGTCGTTCCTGGGTCTGGGTGACCCGAACCAGATGAGCTGGGGCTTGATGATCGGATCGAGCCGCCAGTATGTTCTGACCAGTTGGTGGGCGGTGACCTTCCCGGGGGCTGCGATTTTTGTCACCGTGCTCGCGGTGAGCCTGATCGGTGACGGCTTGAACGATGCCTTGAACCCCAAACTGAGGGAGCGTTGATATGGCCAGCCCAACAACATCGGGCGGCGAGCAGCCGCTGCTCAAGGTCGAGGAGCTGCGGGTCGAGTTCCAGACCCGCCGTGGCGCGGCAACCGTACTCAATGGCGTGGACTTCCATATTCACGGCGGTGAGACCTTGTGTGTGGTGGGCGAATCGGGTTGCGGCAAGAGCATGACCGCCTTGGCACTGCTGCGGCTGATTCCGACGCCGCCGGGGCGCATCAGCAGCGGACGCGTCTTGTTCCAGGGCGAGGATCTGCTGAAGGCCAGCGACGAGCGCATGCGCGAAGTGCGCGGCAACCGCATCTCGATGATCTTCCAGGAGCCGATGACCTCGCTGAATCCGGTTTTCAGCGTCGGTAACCAGATCGGCGAGTCCCTGCGCCTGCACGCCGGGCTCGATGCCAAACAGGCCCGCCAGCGGGCGATCGAGATGCTGCGCCAGGTCGGCATTCCGGCGCCCGAGCAACGGGTCGACGAATACCCGCACCAGTTGTCTGGCGGCATGCGCCAGCGCGTGATGATCGCGATGGCGCTGGCCTGCAGGCCCGACATCCTGATCGCCGACGAACCGACCACCGCACTCGACGTGACCGTGCAGGCGCAGATCTTCGATCTGCTGCGCGACCTGCAGCGCGACAATGGCACCGCGGTGATGCTGATCACCCACGACATGGGCGCAGTCGCCGAGATGGCCGACCGGGTGATGGTGATGTATGCGGGTCGTGTCATCGAGCAAGGTACCACCGAAGAGGTGCTGGGCAAGCCGCTGCACCCCTATACGCAAGGGTTGATCGACTGCCTGCCAGAGCTTGGTAGCAGCCAACGCAACGAGCGCGACGAACTGGTCGAGATACCGGGTGTCGTCCCGAGCATCTGGGAGCTCGGAACGGGTTGTGCGTTCCGCGAGCGATGCAATCAGGCGATGCCGCGATGCGCAGAGAACGTGCCGCCGCTGATGCATACCGAAGGTGGCCATGCGGCAGCTTGCTGGCTGCTTGTCGAAGAGACCGAAGAGGCCCTGGCATGAACGTGCCGATGCGAAGTGATGTGGTGTTGTCGGTCAGCGATCTGCACGTGCACTTTCCGCGCGGCAAAGCCCGCTGGGGCAAACCGCAGGAGGTCGTGAAGGCGGTCGACGGCGTGAGTTTCGAGCTCAAGCGCGGCACCACGCTGGCGGTGGTGGGTGAATCGGGTTCGGGCAAGACGACCACCGCGCTGGCCGTGATGCGCCTGGCACCGGTGACCTCCGGCTTGGTACGTTTGGGCGAGACCGAACTGTCGGCGCTTGAAGGCGAAGCGTTGCGCAAGAGCCGACGGCGCATGCAGTTCATCTTCCAGGATCCGTTCTCCTCGCTGAACCCGCGCCAGCGTGCCGGCGATGCGGTGCGCGCGCCGCTCGACCTGATGGACATCGGCACGCCGGCCGAGCGCATGGCTCGCGTCAGCGATCTGTTCGAGCAGGTCGGCTTGCGGCCTGAGCAACAACACTTGTTTCCGCACCAGTTCTCCGGTGGCCAGCGCCAGCGCATCAACATCGCCCGCGCATTGGCCACCAATCCCGAACTGGTGATCTGCGACGAGCCGGTATCTGCGCTAGACGTTGCGGTGCGCGCTCAGGTGCTGAACCTGCTGGCCAAGTTGCAGCGTGAGCTGGGGCTGACCTATCTGTTCATCTCGCACGACATGGCGGTGGTCGAACACATCTGCGACGAGATCGCGGTGATGTACCTGG
>JBDTQC010000410.1:0-3851 GCA_039932405.1 Ideonella sp. | reverse complement strand
GACCGCTCGTTCGTGACAGGGATGACGATCACCCCGGAGGGCCTGGCGCTGGTTTCCACCATCATTCGCCTGGCACATTCGCTCAAGCTCAAGGTGGTGGCGGAAGGAGTCGAAACCGACGAGCAATCGCGTCTGCTGCGATTGCTGAGTTGTGACGAGATGCAAGGCTTCTTGTTCAGCAAACCGGTGCCGGTCGAGACGTTCGAGACGCGGTTTCTGGCATCGGGAGGGCCACCCATTGATCGATGATTCAATACCTTCATCCTGGTACGCGACCGAAGTAATGGCGCAGTCGAAGACGCTGACCACATTCGACTGGCTCGACACGATCTCCGACGACCTGGTCGCTGCCAGTGACCGCAAAGGGCTGGCCAGAGTGAAAACGTCATCACCACAGCGGGAGTTCTGGCAAAAGGCCGAAGACCTTGCGCACGGCATGTCCGGCGATCGCATTCTGAGTCAGGTGGTTCTGGGGTATTCGCCGGTCATGGACCAGCGCCACGGTGTCATTGCCACTCGCCTGACGGTTGTGCCGTTGGATGTCGATGCGCCGCTTGATGCAGGCTCGCTTCTGCGAGAGGTCAGCGACGTGTGGCCGGAAGGAACCGGCGCGGTATCGCTGAACCTCGCTTCCGAGACACTGCTGCGCGACCTCCTGCAAACCACGCCGACGCCGAACGTGATGATCGAGGTGCCCGCATTCGTGGCCGTCGATCCCGCCAATGTGTTGGCCATTCGCACCCTGGCGTCCAGAGGCAACCTGCTGTTGCTGAAGGGTCGTCCAGAGCGTGAACTGCCTCCGGCGGTCCTGCCCTGCTTCAAGTGGGCGATCATCGACATCGCTGATGATCGGCGCATCGGAAGAATCAACGAGCCTCCCAGCAGCCGCCGGACGATCCCGCATATCCACATCGGCGTTCACACGATGGCCCAGCTCAGGCAGAGCTTTTCATACGGAGCCATCGCGGTGATCGGCTGGCCGATCGACGATCCGATCGCCGACCAGGTCAGTCCCCGCCATGATCTGCAGATCGTGCTGCAACTGATCCATCGCGTCGATCGACACGATGCGGTTGCAGCCATTGAAAGAACGCTGATCCGGGACTTCGTGCTGGCATACGACCTGCTGAATCACGTCAACGCCACTCCTGCAGCGGTCGCTTTCGAAACCAGTTCGATTCACCACGCAATCACATTGTTCGGCCCCGAGCGCATGCGTCGATGGCTCGGGCAGAAGCTCGCGGATGCAAGCGACGATACCGGCCTGCGGCCGGCCAACTTCTCAGCCTTGCGCCGCGCGATCATGATGCGACTGCTCGCAAACGTCAGCAGCAGCCACGAGGTGCGCGGCGAGATGTTCATGTGCGGCTTTTTTTCATTGCTGGATCGCGTCATGGGCAAACCGGCCGAAGAGCTGTGGAAGTCACTTGTCATTCCGCAGGGCATGCGTCAGGCACTTGTAGACAGGGTCGGCCCGCTTTTCATGCTGCTCGAGCTGATCCGAGCCATCGAATCAGAGGTGCCTCAAGACATCCGCCAGGCTGCAAGCGGCTTGTTCATCGAGCCGCTGGAGATCAACTGCGCGTTGATGAGCAGCTTGAATATCGCGTCGATCCTGGAAAGCGATGTGGATTTCTGATCACCCACGATGGGCACGAACCTCGGTTCGATTCGGCATCGATTCGGCCGCTGCGATCCTGCAACGCTCGCAGCATCTGACCGCGGTAGTGCAACGATTGCTGCTGACGAAAATCGCTGTGGGGCTTCTCGCCATCACAATTGGCTCGCTGGCGTTCGATGGTCAGCGCATGCTCGCTGCGGCCCAGGCCTATGGCGCCCGTGCAGTTGCGGGCGCGACATCGCTGCATCAGCTGATTACCCAGGGGTCCCGCGCGACGGATGAAAGCCGCGTGAGGGCGACCAACCAGTTCTTCAACGACACGATCCAGTTTGTCAGCGATGAAGAGGTATGGGGTCAAGCGGACTATTGGGCGTCACCGCTCGAAATGCTCGGCAAGGGCGCGGGGGATTGCGAGGACTTCGCAATGGGCAAGTACTTCTCCCTGTTGGCAATGGGAATGCCTCCGAGCAGGCTTCGCATGGTTTATGTGAAAGCAATGCTCGATGGTCCGGGCGGTCAGGCCCAGGCGCACATGGTGGTTGCCTACTACCCCGCGCCGGGGGCCGAACCATTGATTCTCGACAATTTGGCCACTGAGGTGTTGCCAGCTTCGCGACGCGCTGATCTGATTCCGGTTTTCAGCTTCAACAGCGAAGGCGGCGTTTGGAACGGCGTCAGCGGACAAGGTACCCCGGAAACCTATTCACGGCTGTCCAAATGGCGAGGTGCGCTTGCTCGCTCGCGTGCCCAAGGCTTTTGATTGAAATGAAACCGCAATGTCCCTGATACGACAAATCTGGCTGCTGCTGCTGGCCACGCTGGTGCTCGCCTTCATCGGCAGCGCCGGTCTTACCGTTCGATCCGCCCGCAATACGCTGGAAACCCAATTGCAGCTGAAGAACAGCGACAACGCGGCCATGCTGGCATTGGTGCTCGGGCAGCAGCATGGCGACGCCGGGCTGATGGAGCTGGTCATGTCGGCGCAATTCGACACCGGCTTCTACCGTTCGATGCGTTTCACGAAAGCTGACGGAGCGCTCGGCTATGCGCAAACCGGTAGCGCACAGCCGCTCGCGGCACCGAACTGGTTCGTGCAACTGCTGCCGATCCGGCCGCGGCCGGGCCTCGCGCAGGTGTCCGACGGCTGGCGTGCGCTCGGCTCGATCGAGGTGACCAGCCAGACCGCCTATGCGTACGATGACCTGTGGCACGCAAGCCTTTCATCGGCGGCGGTTCTCGGCGTATTGGGGCTGGTGATGGCGATGCTGGCGCGCGCCGTGGTCAAGCGCATCGACGAACCCCTCTCCCGCACGGTCGAGCAGGCCGATGCGCTGGTCGACGGCCGTTTCATCTCGGTTCCCGAACCGCGCGTCCCTGAGCTCAAGCGCCTGACCCAGGCGATGAACACGATGGTCGGCCGCCTGAAGCTGATGTTCGACGCCCAGGCCAAGCAGCTCGAAGCCCTGAGGGAGCAGGCTCACAACGACCCGCTCACCGGCGTATCGAACCGCAATCACTTCATCGGTCAGATCAATGCGGCGCGACAGAGCGACTATGGCGACCCCGACGCGGGTCTGATTCTGCTGCGCCTGCTCGACCTGGCCGAGGTCAATCGCAAGCTGGGGCATGCAACCACTGATCAGCTGATCAAGGCGGTGGCGCAAGCTGTGCAGGGGTGTGGTACTAATTTCATCGGTAGCTGTGTTGGTCGTCTCAACGGATCTGATTTCGGACTCTTTCTACCCGTGGGAGGGCAGGCGCAACCGACTGCGAACGCGATTGCAGAGTCGATGCGAGGCACGCTGGCCCAGTTCGGTGGACATGTTGGCATTGCGGTTGGTGCCGTCGAAATCGGGGCGCCGCTCGAGTTGCGCGATGTGCTGGCCGCTGCGGATGGGGCGTTGGCCCGATCCGAGAGCCGCGGCGCCTTTGCGGTTGAGTTGGCGGAACAGCATCAAAGTCGTGCCGGTTCAAGTTCGCCGCTCGGCGAGGGTGCGTGGCGCCAGAACCTGCTCGATGCACTGGCGGGTCGTCGGGCGCGCCTGGTCCGGTTCCCGGTGATTGATGCCCAACTGCAGGCTATTCATCTGGAATGCCCGATGAGGTTGCAACTGGTTGCGGATGGCGCGTTCGAGACAGCGGCTCATTGGCTGCCGCTGGCGCTGCGAAGTCGGCTCACCGCCGCGCTCGACGAATTGGCTGTGCGACTGGCCCTCGACGAAATCGCGAC
>JBDTQC010000409.1:0-3855 GCA_039932405.1 Ideonella sp. | reverse complement strand
CGAATCAGCGTCTATGCGTCATCAGTCTCTTGTCGAGGGTCTGCCAACTCGCGCAAGAGATCGACAGCTAGACTCCGGTGCTGAAGTCACTCGATCTGAAGACCCAATGACGTCCGCCGAATCAGAACAGCACACCGCTGAAGGCGTGCAGATATTCACCGACGGCGCGGTCATGCGCCTGGTGCTCGACAACCCGGCCCAGCGCAATGCGCTGCGCCCGGCGATGAGCCGTGCGCTCGCGGCCGCGCTGCGCGATGTGGCAGCCGAGCCCGGCTGCCGGTCCATCGTTCTGCACGGCGCCGGTGGCAGCTTTTGCAGCGGGGGCGACGTGCGCGCGATCGCCGAGCATCAGGAGAAGCCGCCGTCGAAGCAATTCGAGCGCATCGCGGCTCTGCACGAATTGATGCGCGCGATCCGCACCTGTCCGCGACCGGTTATCGCAGCCGTCGAGGGCCATGCGGCGGGCGCCGGCGCGTCGATCGCGCTGGCTTGCGACCTGATCGTCGCGGCACAGGATGCCCAATTCGCCATCTCGCATGTCAAGCTCGGAATCTCGCCCGATGGCGGCGCAACCCTGATGCTGCCTCGGTCAGTGCCGATGCAGTTGGCGAGCGAATGGTTGCTGCAGGGTCTGCCGATTGCGGCGAGCCGGCTGCACGCTGCCGGTCTCGTCAACCGGCTCTGCGCGCCGGGAGAGGCCGTGACCGAGGCCATGCGCTGGGCGACCGAACTGGCGGAGGGGCCACCGGACGCCATGGCATCGATCAAGCAACTGGTCAACGAGGCCTGTCTGCCCGATCTGGATCGTCACCTCGAACATGAGCGCCAAGGCTTTGTGCGAACCATGTTCGGTGCCGATGCCCGCGCACGGGTGCAGCGCTTTTTCGAGCGCAAACGAAGCTGACAAATGTTGATGGTCGAACAGCGCCGGTGCTTCGCCCACGTAGCACCGACGCCGCAGAAACGCCATGTCAATTTTGCCGATTCAGATCCGCAAGTCTTTCAAACGGTGTAACAGCCTCAGTGCACGAACAAGGCGATCAGGATGATGATCGGAATCGGCACGCCGAGAAATAGCAAGAGCAAGGAACGCATCGCGGTCTCCAGGAGTTCAAAGGTAGGTGGTATCGCGGCGGCGGCCACCGAAGGTTGCCGCCAGACTCGCTACAAAGGCCCCGATCAGCAGCGAGACGAACAGCCAAAGGGCCACGCCGGCAGACGCCTTGCGCGCCTTGTCGGCTGCGTCGCGGGCTGCGGTTTCGGCCGCTTTCAGCTGGCTTTGAACCTTGCTGAAGGTTTCCGTGACCCGCTGTTGCGCCTCAGCTTGGCTCAATCCAGTTCGTTGTGCGACGAGTTGGGCCGCGTAGGCGGCATCTTCCGTGGGCAGCGAGCCGCTCTTGATGGCGTTCATCAAGATCCGTCCGACCTCGACCGAGGGGGCTGAGGCTTGCGGAGATTCGATCGCAGGCGCCGGCGCACCGGCAGCAGCGGCGCTTTTGCGGAACAGCGAGTCGACCCAATAGCCGATACCCATGTCGGACGACGGCTTGGCATCACCCGCCAACGCACCCGCTCCCGCAGCGGCTGTCGCAGCAGCCCCTCCGGCGATGGAAGCGCCGGCCTGCGCGGTCGTAGCGACGATCGAACCGATTGCCGATGACAGCATCGCCGCGGTGAACAGCGTCGCCACCGACCAGGCCAGAAAGCCGTGCGCGGTGTCGCGAAAATAGACCTCGTCTGCATGGGTAGCGGTCCATTTGGTGCGCAGTCGGCCGGCCAGGTAACCGCCCATGCCCGACGCGGCAATCTGGGTGCAGGTCAGCCACACGATGGTCGAGATGCCAAGCGCCGCAGCGCCGACACCCTGGTTGGACCACGGCGACACCGAAGACAGCCCCAGCCCCACTCCAAGGATCAGAAGAATCAGCGACAGCGCGGCAGCACCGGCAGCGCCGCCGAAAATGGCGCCCCATGAAACGCCGGATCCCGCTGCCGGATCGAGCAAATGGGCGACGCCGGCGGGCCTGTCCGATGGCAACTGTGAAGCGACGGTGATCATTTGAGCTCCTCGCAAACGCACACGACTGATGTTGGCGCCACGAATCGGACGTGACTCCTGGCAGGTCTTGGCAAAGTGATGTCGATGCCCGGTCGGGCAAACGATATGTTCATGATGTGTTTTCCTTCGATGGCAAAAAAAAGCCCGCGCTTCGGCAAGATTCGCGACGACCCCGGCTCGGGATGTCACGCGAATCGTCGCCCCTACACGCGGGGCGGATCCTGATCACGGGCAGGGTGCCGATGAGCGCCGATCGCCGCGATGAAGGCAGTGGTGGCAGCGGGCACATCCTTCTGGTCACAAACGATCAGCCCGGGATCGGGATCGCCGTTCGGCAGCGCGTCGGGAATGTCGAACAGCCCGAGCAAGCTGCTCGACGCGCCAACGATCATGATGGTCTTGCCGTGGCGGTACTGGTCTTTGACGAATTCACCGGTGTGGCCATCAGCCGCAAGTGTCTGCACCGCAGCCTCGCCATCGGGCAGCACCAGCGCATCGAACAGGAAGCCGGGCTCGTTTTCGAGTGAGGCATCGGCCTGGATTTCTGCGCCACTGGCCGACTTGAAACCACCAATACGCGGACCGACCAGGCGCGGCACGGCACCCGCGTCGAGCAGCGCCGCCTGAATGCTGGCGACCGAGCCATCCTCCACCCCGTCAGCGATCAGGATGGCGACCTTGCGGGTGCGAATTCCGCCATCGCCCGGTCGTGCCATCAACGACAGCGCATCCGAGCGTGTCACTTCAGGCTTGGCCGGCCGCTCGAGTGCGCGTGGCAGCGCCTGCGGCAATTGCTTCATTCCCAGGTCGGTCCCGACCTTCTTGGCGAGCGATTCAGACGCATTGCGCAACATCGCGACGACCCGCTCGCGAATCGCTGGCACGGTAACTTTCGACAATTCGAAGCGAAAGCCGGCCGCGATGTGCGCCTGTTCGGTCGGCGTCTGACTTTCGTAGAACAGCGTGGCCTGGGTGTAATGGTCGGCAAACTTCTCCGGCTTGGCGCGCAGCTTGTCGCTCGACTCGCGCGGATCCATGCGCTTGGCGACGCTGACAAAGCCCTGGCCCGCAGCACCGGCCTGGAATGGGCAGCCGCCCGCCAGCGAGTTCGGCTCGTAGTTCACCCTGCCGCGATGGATCGCCTGGCGATGCATGCCATCGCGCTGGTTGTTGTGAACCTGGTTGACCGACGCGTTGATCGGCAGCTCGTGAAAGTTCGGACCGCCAAGCCGCGAGATCTGAGTGTCGACATAGGAGTGGATGCGCCCGGCCAGCAAGGGGTCGTTGGTAAAGTCGATGCCCGGCACGATATGCGCAGTGCAGAACGCCACCTGCTCGGTTTCGGCAAAGAAATTGTCCGGATTCCGGTTCAGCACCATGCGACCGACGATCTTGATCGGAACCAGCTCTTCCGGGATCAATTTGGTGGCATCGAGGATGTCGAAACTGAACGATTCGGCCTGCTCCTGCGTGAATACCTGCAAGCCGAGTTCCCACTCGGGATACTCGCCCGCATCGATCGCTTCCCACAGATCGCGGCGGTGGAAGTCCGGGTCGGCGCCCGAGATCTTCACGGCCTCGTCCCAGACCAGCGAATGGGTTCCGAGCTTGGGCTCCCAGTGAAACTTGACGAATACGCTCTCATCTGCATCGTTGACCAGGCGGAAGGTGTGCACACCAAAGCCCTGCATCATCCGCAGACTGCGCGGAATTGCGCGATCCGACATCTGCCACATCAACATGTGCGTCGATTCGGGCATCAGCGAGACGAAGTCCCAGAAGGTGTCGTGCGCCGA
>JBDTQC010000408.1:0-3863 GCA_039932405.1 Ideonella sp. | reverse complement strand
GGCGCTGCAGTGTTTCCGCTCGAACGTGCCGAGCTTCTTCAGTCCGTCTGATGAAGCATGGTTCGAGAGTGCGCTGGACGAGCCGGACGGCCCCAACTTTGTGGTCGCCAACGAGGAGGGCGTCATCGGTTTTGGCGGCTACGAGGTTTCAGACACCTACAACAGCGCGGTGCTCGTTTTCGGGCAAATTCATGCAAGCTGGCATGGCAAGGGGCTGGGACGACTGCTTCTCGAACACCGGATCCGGCATCTCAGGGCCCATGCGCAGCCAACCCGATATCTGGTCGTCGACACCATCTTGAAGGTCGCTCCGTTTTACGTGAAGCACGGATTCGAGATCGTGGCTCATTGGAAGCAGGGGTTTCGCGACGGAGCCGACCGAATCGATTTGCGACTCCTGCTGCTGTAGTTTCAATGCGATGCGGACTTGCCTGCTGGTTCGGGGAACGAGCCCGGCATGCCGGCAAGCCCGGATCGGAGCAAAATGCCGGCTGACTTCTCGCGAAACGTCCAGCCACACAAGGCGAATCCATGCCGCCCATCGAACTGCTGCTGTCGAAACTGGCCGCCGCAGGCGTGGTCGTACCGCCTGGCCGACTACGGGTGGACGGGTACGGCGATTCACCCGAACTGTCGGAACAGCTGCTGGCGCTGATACGAACCGGACCGAAGCGCGCAGGAACCGGGCTGCTCTGGGCAATGGAGCATGACGGTGACGACATGCCGCAGGTGGGAGACATCGAGATCGTCATCGATCACTGGAACGAACCTGCGCTCGTCACCCGAATCACGAGCGTACAGGTGGCAGCGTTCAACGAGGTCGATACCGATTACGCAGCAATCGAAGGTGAAGGCGATGGATCCTTGACGTGCTGGCGCCAGGGGCACTGGCGCTTCTTTTCGAGCGAATGCGCCCGCATCGGTCGAGCCCCCAGCCTGGACATGCCAGTCGTCTGTTCAGTGTTCGAATTGCTGGCCGTCGTCCCGCGTCCTGCGGCCCAGCTCGATGCCTGCTGACACAACCAAGATCAGCCTTTTCCGGCAACTGCTGACCTGCTGCCTGTCATTCAAGCCGCCACCCGGTTCGCGGTTCGGCTTGAATCAGGCGTCGAGGTCTCGAAGAGCAATCATCGCCAGCATGTCATCGCCAATCGAGCCTCGCGGTTCTTTGCTGCAACGTTTGGCTTTCGCTGCAACTGCTGTCGCGGCGATGCTGGCGCTTTCGGGATGCGCGGCCTTGTTGGGCATCAATGCCTTGAGTCAAGTCGTTCACGGGATCAAAGGCCCGGTTGCAGACGAATCCCGGGAGCGGGAGGCGAATCGGCAAGTTTTTCCGTACGCCGTGGCACAAGTCTATGAAGCGCTTCTGCATGTGGTGGAGCGCGATGACCGAAAGATTGTCGATCAAGACCCGGTGGCACACACCTTGCGCGTCTCCTACCCATTTTCCTGGCTGCACAACAACTGGGGCGGCTTCATCAAAATTGCCTGCGTTGCCAATGCTGAAAATGGCAGCGCCGGCAGCACCACGGTCACCGTCGTGGGCGGCGCGCGAGACGCGAGCTGGCGCATTCGTGCCCTCGGCAATCAAGTGCTCGCCGATTTGGCTAGCTCACTTGACCAACAGCACTGAACCTGCCCATGAAAGCACCGGGCGCGAGAGGCCTCCCCCTTTGCTGAACCGCAGTCCCGACAGCCGGTGGCGCAGCGGCACCTTGTTATTCTTGCAACTGCGCAGGCGGCTGTCGGCGCCCGGTTGGCTCATCCGTCTACACGTCGTACCCAGGCAGCTCTCACCAGCGAGGAGATAACCGTGTCCAGTCTCAGTGGCTCAAGTCCGACGATCACCACAGGCCTCCTGTACAACGATGCCGCCCAAGCCATTGAATGGCTGTGTCGGGTGTTTGGGTTCAGCAAACGTCTGGTCGTGCCAGGTGCGAATGGGACCGTGGCACACGCTCATCTTGCCTTCGGCAACGGCGGCGTCATGCTCAGCTCGGCTGAGACCTATGCCTTTCCTGAACTGTGCAAATCGCCGCGCGAAGTCGGAGGTGTTGGAACCGCAGAACTTATCGTCTTCGTTGCTGATCCCGATTCACACTTTCAGCGTGCAGTGGCCGAGGGCGCGCAGATTCTCATACCCATCGAAAGCAAGCCATACGGCGGCCGTGGGTATACCTGCAAGGATCCAGAAGGCCATGTCTGGGCATTTGGAAATTACGATGCCTGGGCAGAGTAAGACCCTCGAGTCAGAACGGCTGAGCTACGAAGCGATTCGAAAGGCTCATGCGCTCGAGCTGGCTGATGCATTGTGCGACCCTATGGTCTATCAATTCATTGACGATCGAATGGCACCCAGTTCGACAGGTCTGCTGGAATCTTTTGCACGCAAGGAGGCCGGCGCGCCGGCAAGCCGGCGGTCGGAAACATGGCTTGATTTCGCGATGCGATCAAAGGCGACAGGGGAGGCAATCGGTCGAGTGGAAGCAACGGTATTGGGCTCCGGCGTGGAGCTTGCGTATCTGCTCGGCGCAAGACATTGGGGGTCTGGATTTGCACGCGAGGCGGTGGCTTGGCTCCAGCAGCTGTTGATCGACGAATACGAAGTACGCGACTTCTGGGCAACCGTGAAGCCGGGCAATGAACGTTCGCTTGCCTTGCTGATGCGGCTCGGATTTTCGGAGTCGCCGAAATCGGCTTGGCCGGCCAGACTCACGACCTACGATGAAGGTGACCTTGTCTTTCATCTTTCTGCAACCGAGGCCCGCGTTGCGTGACCCAGATCGACTTGTCAGCGATGACGCAGCTCAGCGAGGCCAAACCCTTTGCTCAAGCGGTGCGCTATAAATCCATGCCTTGCTTCGTTGCCTTTCATCGCGGCGTGATGCCGACCGACGCCAAGATGCCCGCACTGAAAGCGGCCTTCGAGGAGGCCGGGTTTGCTGGGGTCCGGCCAATCCTTGGCTCGGGCAACCTTGCATTCGAGACTTCGCTTCTTCGCTTCAATCAGAAGCAGAGACCTTCCAGAATCGCGCGGTTGTCCAGCGTAGCCTTACAGTAAATCCCGCCAGCAACGACTTCTCGGGGGTTGAGCGTTGTCGGCATCGATGTCCATCACGCAGCACGAACGAGAGCGGATCGCCTCCGTTCTCACACCGCTGAGCAGCGCGCAGATGACACGTGCGCAAGCCCAGCGGGTTGCCCGGCTTCTGGACGATTTCACTACCCGTACGCTGAAAACCGTTGAGAAGTGCGCCTCGGCATAACCGTAGCGTTCCCGTGCATAGCGCCGCAAGTGTGCGGACTCGGGGTTCGGCATTTTTGGCACTCCGATCAACTCGTGCTTCAATGGTCGGAAATGCGTTCGCCCAGGCGCCTATGGCACCGAGGTCTGAACACACAACCGTGGACTCCAAGACCGACATGAACACCATCAGAGTTATAGCGATCGCGCTGATCGCGGCTGGCATTCTCGGCCTTGCTTATGGCGGGTTCAGCTACACGAAAGACACGACGGTGGTCAAGTTGGGTCCGCTCGAGTTGTCGGCAAAAGAAAAAAAGACCGTCAACGTCCCAATGTGGGCCGGAATCGCGGCAATCGTTGCGGGTGGCCTGATGCTTGTCATGGGAAGCAAAAAATAACGGGGTGTGCTGCATCGTCTTGCCGCCATATGACTGCCCAGATGTCCCTAGAAGCCAAGCTTCCTCCTCCCGCCGTCGCCCTTGCAAGCGCGCTGATCATGTGGGGCGTCTCGCGGTTCATGCCTGCGCTGCCGATTTCCTCAGCTGTCCGCCTGGCGATTTCTGTAGGCATCCTTGTCGCGGGTATCGGCGTCAGTGCCGCGGGCCTGCTGTCGTTTCGG
>JBDTQC010000407.1:0-3873 GCA_039932405.1 Ideonella sp. | reverse complement strand
CGATCGGTGCCACCACCTTCGCCGAATACAAGAAGCACATCGAGAAGGACCCGGCACTGACCCGGCGCTTCCAGAGCGTGACGGTCGATGAACCGGACGAGGTCAAGGCGATCCTGATGATGCGTGGCGTTGCGTCGACGATGGAGAAGCACCACAAGGCGCAGATCCTCGACGAGGCGCTTGAAGCCGCCGTGAAGCTGTCGCATCGCTACATTCCCGCGCGCCAGCTGCCGGACAAATCGGTCAGTCTGCTGGACACGGCTTGTGCTCGGGTTGCCGTCAGCCTGCATGCGACGCCGGCCGAAGTCGACGATTGTCGCAAGCGCATCGAATCCCTGGAGACCGAAGCCGGAATCATCGGCCGCGAGGGCGCCATCGGCATCGAGATCAGGGAACGCAAGGAAAACGTTGAAGCGCTGCTCGCGACTGAACGCGAGCGACTGGCTGGTCTGGAAAAACGCTGGGGCGAGGAAAAAACGCTGGTCGACGAATTGTTGAGCCTGCGTGCCAAGTTGCGCGACGGCAAGATGCCGGTCGAAGGTACTGGCAGCGCGCTTGAAGCCAATGCCAACGAAGCGGCGAAGGTTGACTTCAGCGATGCAGACCGAGCTGCCGCGGTCGAGAAGCTGAAAGAGGTGCAGGCCAAGCTCGCCGACTTGCAGGGCGAGAGCCCGCTCATTCTGCCGACCGTGGACTATCAGGCGGTGGCCAGCGTCGTCGGGGACTGGACCGGTATCCCGGTCGGCCGGATGGCTCGCAACGAGATCGAGACCGTGCTGAAGCTGCCGGAGTTGCTCGGCAAGCGCGTGATCGGCCAAGACCACGCGATGGAGATGATCGCCAAGCGCATCCAGACTTCGCGCGCCGGCCTGGACAATCCGCAAAAGCCGATCGGTGTGTTCATGCTGGCCGGTACATCGGGGGTGGGCAAGACGGAGACGGCGATCGCGCTGGCTGAAGCGCTTTACGGTGGCGAGCAGAACCTGATCGTCATCAACATGAGCGAGTACCAGGAAGCGCATACCGTTTCGTCATTGAAGGGCGCGCCACCGGGTTATGTCGGTTATGGTGAAGGCGGCGTCCTGACCGAAGCAGTGCGGCGCAAGCCCTATTCGGTGGTCTTGCTCGACGAGGTCGAAAAGGCTCACCCGGATGTGCACGAGCTGTTCTTCCAGGTCTTCGACAAAGGCTTCATGGAAGATGGCGAAGGTCGATCGATCGATTTCAAGAACACGCTGATCCTGCTGACGACCAACGCCGGCACCGAGCTGATTGCCAGTCTGTGCAAGGACCCCGATCTGATGCCCGATCCCGAAGGCATGGCCAAGGCGCTGCGCGAGCCGCTGCTGAAGATCTTTCCGCCAGCGCTGCTCGGGCGGCTGGTCGCGATTCCGTACTACCCGCTGTCGGACGAAATGCTCGGCAAGATCGTCGTGCTGCAGCTCAACCGGGTCAAGAAGCGGGTCGAGGCGCGTTACAAGATTCCCTTCAGCTACAGCGATGATGTCGTCAAGCTGGTGGTTTCGCGCTGCACTGAAAGCGAGTCGGGTGGCCGGATGATCGATGCGATCCTGACCAACACGATGCTGCCGGAAATCTCGCGCGAGTTTCTGACACGGATGATGGAAGGGACGCCGATCGAACGGGTCAATGTGACCACTGCTGACGGAGAGTTCAAATACGAGTTCTGAGCGCCTGATCGATTCGGCTGTGGAGCAGGGCGATCAGGGCCGACCCGGGTAACGGGTCGACCCTGCGGCCGAGACCTGCTTGGCTGCTCGGCTCCGGCGGTCACCCGATCGGATATTCTTTCCACGGCATCCGATCAACCGGCGTTTCGGCCAGGAAGGCGACCAGCTCGGGTTCACCATGGTAGACCGGTGTGCCGTCTTCGAGCTGGCCCATCAGCAGCACATCGACGCCGCCGAAGCGCGGCCGCAGGTCGGCGATTGCCATGTCGCCCTCACCGGTGCTGCGCACCAGATCCAGCCCGACCAGCACGACGACAAAGCGCTGCCCAAGCATCGAGATCGCTGCTGCCTGAACCTGTCGGCCTACAGCTTTAGACGGCGCGCTGGATGCGACTTCAGGCTCGGGCTCCGACATCTGGCGCCGCTGAGCCGCGCAATCCGGGCAATCGGCTTCGTCTGATGCCACCACTTCGCGAAGCAGCATGCCAGGCGATTCGATCTTTTTCGTCTTGTCGACGATGGCGCACTGCCAATCCTTGCCGACCCTGACCCGCACGATGCGGGTATCGGCCGGCATGGCATCGATTGCCAGACAGGCAACCAGCCAGGGATCGAGGGATTGATCGGCGGGTTGGCATTCGTAAGCCCAGGCAGCCATCACAAGTCTCCAGTGCGCGGTGGGAAGTCATTGTTGCCGATCACCCATCATCGGTCGAGTGTCTGCGGGCGGCGGCGTGCTCGACTGGCACCAGCTTGCGCACCGGCGCCGAGCAGCATGTCATGCGTTGCACTCAATGGTCCTTGCGGAACACCCCTACTGGCGCAGCGCTATCGCCCAGCATGAACATGGTGTAGACGCCCCCACCGGCAATGTTCAATGCGGACTGCAGGTACAACGACTGCTGGCTTACCGATGAAGTTACCTCCACGCGCATGGCCGTGTTGGCCGCGGTGAGGGCCGGTTGAGATGCCTGGCCAGGCGCCACATTGTTGGCCAGCACCGCAAAATCGGCATTCAGAATCAATCCCAACGGTGCACCGGTCAGTCCGTTGAGCAAGCGAATCTTCACGTTGCTGGGCACGGCCGACGGAAAGTTGTTGTCGACAATTGCGGTGGCGGTGGCTGTTGCCGGATCGCCGTGAACCAGCAGGCTGACGTCACTTCCACCGGCAAGGACCAGGCTGGCGGTATCGACTGTGACACCGGCTATTTTCACCGTCACGCCATTGGCAGGCACCGTCACATAGTCGCCCACCGTGGGCGATGCGCTTCCTGCGCTGATGACGACGCCACCCGCACTGGCAGCCACTGGTGTTGCGCCGGAGACCGCGGATATCAGCCTGACACGAGCATTGTCATTGCGCGCAACGCTCAGCGTACCCTGTTGCAGGAGCCAGCCGCCGTTGACCAGGTTCGCACCCACCGTAGGGGTCAATAGCAAGACCGCACTCTGCTGGTTGCCGATGGTGACCGAGGGCATGTCCAGCCGCAAGTCGGACCGATTTCCCGTGCCGGTCACCCGAACCCTGTATGTTCCGGGAGTCACCGTGATCAGGGAACTCGCTGTCACGGTCGTGGACGAGTTCAGGGTGAAATTGGGCGACGATACCGTTGCCAGATCGGTCGCCGTGTCCGTCAGATAGATGTCGAGGGATCCGGCGCCCAATGCCGTATTGAAAACTCGCCACTGCGCGCTGCCACTTGCCGGGGCAGTCGCGTTCTCGCCCAGCAGGGCCAGCTTGACGGCACCGTCGTAGTCATAGGCCACCAGGCTGTATGCCTGGTCCTTTGTGAGCGTGGTGGTGGTTGCACTCAACGAGGTGCCGGCGCCGCTGTCGTTGACCTGCAGTGCAATGCTGCCCTCACCGACTGACACGAATGCGCCCGCTGTATCGCGCGCAGTGCCGGTTGAGGCACTGGACAGATTGGCTAGCAGGTCGATCGAAGCATGGCTGTTGGTGGCATTGATGACTCGCACCGACGCGTTGCTGGAGGAACCGCTACCGCCCCCGCAAGCTTGGAGAAGGGCCGCCGTGAGGGCGGCAATCCCGATCATGGCCAGGCGCCTGGTTGTTGTCATGAAGTTCCACCTTTGTTTTCCCGGGATTCGGGAATTTGTTATTGCTGGACGACCTTCGCCCAGTCAGCGGTGGGCGAGCACCAGGGCTACGAGTACGGCCG
>JBDTQC010000406.1:0-3888 GCA_039932405.1 Ideonella sp. | reverse complement strand
GGTCAAGCTCGCCCCCGCCCCGGAGAAAAGAATTGTCGGCACGCTGAGCGACACACCATTCGTATTGCAGGTCCTGGGAATCTTGGCCGCCGCAGCATGACACCGGACAAGCCTTTCCCACCGCTGGATCGCGAGCGGGAAATTTCCATACTGATCGGGTCGCTGCACCGGACCGAGCAACGGCTGGAGGAGCTGACGGGCGGCGAAGTCGACACGGTAGCGGATCAGGACGGCCGGATCTCGATGCTGCGGCGTGCGCAGGAGTACATGCGGCGAAACGTCGCCGTCAAGGAAGCCGCCATTCTTGACGCCCTGCCAGCGAACATCGCCTTGCTCGACAGCCAGGGGTGCGTGATCTCGGTCAACGGGGCCTGGCAGCGTTTTGGCGAGGACAACGGGTTGAAGACCGCTGAGTACGGAATCGGCCTGAATTACATCGAAATTTGCCGCACCGCCCAGGGCGATGACGCGGCAGAAGCAGAGCAGGTCGGCGCTGGCATTGGCTCGGTATTGAGCGGTGCAGCAGCAAGCTTTTCGATTGAATACCCTTGTCACTCGCCGACTGAAAAGCGCTGGTTCGAGATGACGGCCACACCGATGGCGGAAGTGGCTCCGCGAGGTGCCGTCGTCATGCACCTGAACATCACCGAGCGCAAGCTCAGTGAATCGAAACTGCTGCGTTTCGGCGCAGCGATGGACGCCTCGGCGGACGCGATCTATCTGGTCGATCGCGCGACCATGGCCTTCATCCACGTGAACGACGCCGCGTGCCACATGCGCGAGCAAACGCGCGAGGAGTTGTTTGCGCTGGGGCCGGTTGAGGTGCTCGGAACGTCGCGCGCGAGGCTCGAGCGGACCTACGACGGCGTCATCGCTCACGGCGGGCACGGGGTTCCTCTGGTGCGCAAGCGCTTGCGCCAGGACGGCTCGGAAGTCGTCTTCGAATTGCAGCGCCATGCCGTGCGCGCTGGGGACAGTTGGTTGATTGTCACGGTGGAGCGCGACATCACCGAGCGCAAGCAGGCCGAGCAGGCTTTGCGCGAAAGCGAGCGTCGCTTCAGCAGTTTGCTCTCGAATGTGGAGCTGATTTCGGTGATGCTGGACTCCGGCGCACGCATCAGCTACTGCAACGACTACCTGCTCAAGCTGGCCGGCTGGCGATTCGAGGAAGTGATCGGGCGAGACTGGTTCGATCTCTTCATTGCGCCCGAACTTCACGCCGTGCAGCAGAAATTTTTCCATCAGATCCTTGCCGAGCTGCCCGAAGCGATGCATGCCGAACACGAAATCATCACGCGCGCGGGCGAGCGCCGGATCATTCGATGGAACAGTTCGGTGCTGCGCTCCGGCACCGATCTGGTGGTCGGCATTGCGAGCATCGGCGAAGACATCACCGAGTACCGGCGGACGAGCGAGGAACTGCAGTTCAAGAACTCGATGCTGCAGACGCAGCAGGAGACTTCGCTGGATGCCATCCTTGTAGTCGGCCCGGACGCACGAATCATCTCCAACAACCATCAGTTCATCGATCTGTGGAAGCTTTCACCGCAGCACATTGGTGCAGGTCTGGATGCAGCACCGATGATCAAGGCAGTGGCCGCCCAGGTCCTGGATCCGGAAGCTTTTACCGCACGGGTTCAATATCTGTATGCGCACCAGGAGGTCAAGAGTGCCGAAGAGTTGCTTTTGAAGGATGGAAGGTCTATCGAACGCTATTCGGCCCCGATCACAGCGGCGAACAACAAATACTACGGACGTGTCTGGTACTTTCGTGACATCACCGCGCAGAAGCAGGCGAAAGCCAGGGTCGAGCGCCAGAATCGCATTTATGCGGTGCTGAGCGGGATCAATTCGCTGATTGTCCGGGCACGCGACCGCGACGAACTGCTCCGTGAGGCCTGCGGCATCGCGGTTGACAATGGCAAATTCACCAGGGCGGCGATTGCCTTGATGGATCCGGCATCGAAGCGCCTCGTTCAGGTAGCCAGCCGCGGTTTCGAGCAGTCGCCCTTCAAGGGCATGACCGGTGAGGTGAACGAGGGTATCGACGACGGCCCCAGCCTGTTGTCTCAGGCCATACGCGAACGCAAGCCGGCTATCGCAAACGACGTCAGGGACAGTCCCGGCCTGTCCTTCAGCGAGGAGTTGCTTGCCAGTGGTTCACGCGCGATCGCCGTGTTGCCGCTTGTCGTCGACGGTGAAGTGGTCGGGGCCATCGTGCTGCATTCGGACCAGTCGAACCTGTTCGATCACGAAGAACTCAGGCTGCTGCTCGAACTGGCAGGCGATATTTCGTTCGCGCTCGACCACATCGAGAAAATCAATCAAGTCGCTCACCTGGCCTACTACGATCAGCTGACCGGCCTGGCCCGTCGCAGTCTGTTTCTCGAGCGCCTGGCGCAGCACCTGCGCAGTGCGGCCGGCGGCCGGCACAAGCTGGCTGTGTTGCTGATCGACCTGGAGCGGTTCAAGAATATCAATGACAGCCTCGGCTGGGTGGCCGGCGACGCGCTGCTGCAGCAGGTGGCGAAATGGCTGACGCTGAAGAATGGCGATGACGATCTGGTTGCAAGAATCGGCGCCGACCATTTCGCCGTCGTGCTGCCCGAAGTGAAGTCTGATGGCAATCTGGCGCGTTTGGTCGAGAACATGCTTGCCGCTTTTGTGGGCCATCCGTTTCGGCTGATCGACAGCGTGTTCCACGTCGCCTGCAGGGTTGGGATATCGGTCTATCCGGAGGATGGCGCTGACTGCGAAACCTTGTTCCGGAACGCCGAGGCCGCGCTCAAGAAGGCCAAGCGGCAGGGCGAGCGTTACCTGTTCTACACGCAGAAGATGACCGAGTCGACTGCCGGCCGGCCAAGCCTGGAAAACCAGTTGCACCAGGCGATAGATCGCGAAGAATTCGTGCTGCATTACCAGCCCAAGGTGAACCTCGACGGCGGCAAGCTGGTCGGCGCCGAGGCGCTGATCCGCTGGAATGATCCCCACACCGGCCTGGTGCCACCGGGTCGCTTCGTCCCGATCCTGGAAGAGACCGGACTGATCTTCGAAGTCGGGCGCTGGGCACTGAAACAGGCCGTCGCGGACTACCTCCGCTGGCGCGCCGCCGGCTTGCCGGCGGTTCGCATCGCGGTGAACGTGTCGCCGCTGCAGCTGCGCCATCGCGACTTCGTCACCGACATCGAGCGGATCATCGGCGTCAATGCACTGGCAAGTGAAGGCCTCGAAGTGGAAATCACCGAGAGCGTGATCATGCAGGACATCGAGAACACCATCGTCAGCCTGGGGGCGATCCGCGCGCTGGGGGTCAGTATCGCCATCGACGACTTCGGCACCGGCTTCTCATCGCTGAGCTACCTCGCCAAGCTGCCGGTGGATACGCTGAAGATCGACCGCTCGTTCGTGATCGAGATGACCGTCGGGCCGGAAGGGCTGGCGCTGGTGTCCACCATCATCCAGCTGGCGCATTCGCTCAAGCTCGAGGTGGTGGCCGAAGGGGTTGAAACCGAAGAGCAATCGCGTTTGCTGCGCTTGCTGAGCTGCGACCAGATGCAGGGCTTCCTGCTCAGCAAGCCGGTGCCTGCCGAGGTCTTCGAAGCGCGCTTCCTGGTCCCGCCTCGGACCGGATGACCTGAAGTCGAACCCGATGACCGTCTCGCATGGCGCGTGGTTCCGCACATCGCACGGCCGCGTCATCGACATTGGCGTCGTGCTGGTTGGCACGTTGTTCATCGGTGTCATGTGGAGTGCCGTGTTCGTGCTGTTGCGCGTCGACCGGGAGAATGCAATCGCCGCTGCGGTCGAGCGGAATGACACCCTCGCCATTGCGCTCGAGGTCTACGCCACCCGCATCATCGATGATGCCGACCACGTCGTGCAGTCCCT
>JBDTQC010000405.1:0-3892 GCA_039932405.1 Ideonella sp. | reverse complement strand
CCATTTTTCCAGAGCTGGTCTTGAATGTCTTCAGCGTCTTGGCAAAGGGATGTTTAGCGACCGCTTTGCTGCCACGCGGAACAGGCGAAGCAGCTGCTTTCGAATTGGCCATGCCGTCTCCTTGCAGTGAATCCCGGGGTGATCGCCCTGCGGCCCGCCGATGGGGGTGAATCGGTGCCGCCCGGAGTGATGTCGATGCGCTATCGTAAGCCCATCACACCGCGTGCGCCGACGATTGCATGGGCCTGCCAGGACACCAGATGACCAGTTTCAGTTTCTACTGGCACGACTACGAAACCTTCGGACGTTCGCCGCGCCGCGATCGGCCTTCGCAGTTTGCCGGCGTGCGCACCGATGCCGATCTGAACGAGATCGGTGCGACGAAGATGATGTTCTGCCGGCCCGCGCCGGACTACCTGCCCGAACCGGAGGCCTGCCTGCTGACCGGCATTCTGCCGCAGCAATGCCTGGAGCAAGGGCTCGTCGAGCATACCTTCGCTGCCGAGATCGAATCCGAGTTGGCGTTCCCCGGCACGGTGGGTGTCGGCTACAACAGCATCCGCTTCGACGACGAAGTGACGCGCTTCCTGTTCTGGCGCAATCTGATCGACCCCTATGCGCGCGAGTGGCAGAACGAATGTGGACGTTGGGACCTGCTCGACGTGCTGCGATGCACTTTTGCGTTGCGGCCCGACGGCATCGAATGGCCGCTCAACGACGAAGGGCAGCCCTCGTTCAGGCTCGAACACCTGACGCGTGCCAACGGCCTGGTTCACGATGCGGCCCACGATGCGCTGTCGGATGTGCGGGCGACGATCGCGATGGCGCGTCTGGTCAAGTCAAGGCAACCTCGGCTTTGGGATTTCTGCCTGCGCCTGCGCAGCAAGCAGGCGGTGATCGACGAGATGAACATCGCTCAGCAGGCTGGCCAGCCCTTTCTGCATGTTTCGGGCATGTACGGCACCAGGCGGGGTTGTCTGGCTGCAGTCTGGCCACTGGCGCCGCATCCGACCAACAAGAATGAAGTGATCGTCTGGGATCTGGCGGAGGACCCAACTCAATTGTTCGGCTTGGGCGTTGATGAGATCCGCGCTCGGCTGTTTGGTCGTGCCGAGGATTTGCCGGCGGGGCAGACGAGACTGCCGATCAAGACCATCCACCTGAACAAGTCGCCCATCGTGATCGCGCGGCTGAAGACGCTGAATGACGAACGTGCCGCCTTGTGGGGGATCGATCTGGCGCTGGCGCAGCATCACGCGGGGCTGGCCGCCAGGCATGGTCCATCGATGGCCGGAATCTGGCCAGGCGTCTTCAAGCGAGACGCCGCGCTGGAAGTCGATGTCGACGAGGATCTGTACGGCGGTTTTCTTTCCAACGATGATCGACGCACGCTGCAACGCGTGCGCGAAGGCGGCCCCGAGCAGTTGACCGGCCGCACTCCGGGCTTCGCCGACCCTCGATTGGAAGAATTGCTGTTTCGCTATCGAGCGCGCAATTTCCCGCAGGGTCTGAACGAGGCCGAGCGGCAACGCTGGGAGCGGCACTGCGCTGAGCGTTTGCACGGCGGCGCAGGCGGCGCAACCACGCTGCAAGCCTATTTCGAGCACATCGACGAACTCGTCGAAACGCATGACGACGAACGCAGCCAGCACATCCTGGGCGAACTGGTCGAATATGCGACCGAGATCGCGCCGGATCGGAACTGATGGCTGATTGAGCGGCAGCAGGCAAACACCCATCGCGCTGAAGCCGCTCGCACAGAAGTCAACGGCGGCTGGTGGGCCGCCGATTCATGGTTTTGCGTCGACATATTCAATCACTGCGCCGGCATGCGGCGCGGTGATCGATCGGAGGGTCGGAACCGCCAGTTCAGGCGGTCACGCTGCTTGCCGTGTCGGCGTATTCCTTGATCTGGTCGAAGTTCAGGTATTGGTAGATCTTGCTGCCATCGGCAGTGATCACGCCCATGTCGGACTGGTATTCCGCAAGGGTCGGAATCCGTCCCAGCTTCGATGCGATGGCCGCGAGCTCGGCTGAAGCCAGGTACACATTGGCATTCTTGCCAAGCCGGTTCGGGAAGTTGCGCGTGCTGGTCGAGACAACCGTTGCGCCTTCCCTGACTTGCGCCTGATTGCCCATGCACAGACTGCAACCCGGCATTTCCATGCGCGCACCGGCCGCGCCGAAGGTGCCGTAGTGGCCTTCCTTGCTCAGTTCCTGCGCGTCCATCTTGGTTGGCGGGGCAATCCAGAGCTTGACCGGGATATCACGCCGTCCTTCGAGCAGTTTGGAGGCGGCGCGGAAGTGGCCGATATTGGTCATGCACGAGCCGATGAACACCTCATCGATCTTGGTGCCGGCGACATCGCTGAGCAGTTTGGCATCGTCGGGATCGTTCGGGCAACACAACACCGGCTCTTTGAGTTCGCTCAGGTCGATCTCGATCACCTCGGCGTATTCGGCGTCCTTGTCGGCTTCTAGCAACTGCGGATTGGCCAACCAGGCTTCGACTGCCTCGATGCGCCGCTGCAGCGTGCGCCGGTCGGCATAGCCGTCGGCGATCATGTTCTTCATCAGCACAACGTTGCTGGTCAGGTACTCCTTGATAGGCGCCGGATTGAGCTTGACTGTGCAGCCTGCGGCGCTGCGCTCGGCCGACGCGTCCGACAACTCGAACGCCTGCTCGACCTTCAGATCGGGCAGGCCTTCGATTTCGAGAATCCGGCCCGAGAACGCGTTGATCTTGCCGGCCTTGGCCACGGTCAACAGGCCCGCCTTGATCGCATACAGCGGAATTGCGTGCACCAGATCGCGCAGCGTCACCCCCGGCTGCATCTGGCCCTTGAAACGCACCAGCACTGATTCGGGCATGTCGAGCGGCATCACGCCGGTGGCCGCCCCGAAGGCAACCAGGCCAGACCCGGCTGGAAAGCTGATGCCGATCGGGAAGCGGGTATGCGAATCGCCGCCGGTTCCCACCGTATCGGGCAGCAGCAAGCGGTTCAACCAGGAATGGATGATGCCGTCGCCCGGGCGCAGTGAGACACCACCGCGGTTGCTCATGAACGTCGGCAGTTCGCGGTGCGTCTTGACGTCGACCGGCTTCGGATAGGCAGCCGTGTGGCAGAAACTCTGCATCACCAGGTCGGCGCTGAAGCCGAGGCAGGCAAGGTCCTTCAATTCGTCGCGGGTCATCGGACCGGTGGTGTCCTGACTGCCGACGGTTGTCATTTTCGGCTCGCAGTAGGTGCCAGGACGAACGCCCTGGCCTTCCGGCAAACCGACAGCGCGGCCCACCATCTTCTGCGCCAGCGTGAAGCCGGCGCTGCTGTGCGCCGGTGCCTGCGGGAGCCGGAACTGCGTCGATGCTGGCAAGCCGAGGAAGTCACGAGCCTTCGCGGTCAGCGAGCGACCGATGATCAGGTTGATGCGCCCACCGGCGCGCACTTCGTCGAACAGCACGTCGCTTTTCAGCTTGAACTCGGCAACCGTTTCGCCGCCTCGAACGATCTTGCCGTCGTATGGCAGGATGTCGACAACGTCGCCCATCTCGAGTTTGCTCACATCCACCTCGATTGGCAGCGCACCTGAATCTTCCTGGGTATTGAAGAAGATCGGCGCAATCTTGCCGCCCAAGGTCACACCGCCGAAGCGCTTGTTCGGCACGAAGGGAATGTCTTCGCCGGTGGCCCAGATCGCGCTGTTGGTGGCGCTCTTGCGGCTCGATCCCGTGCCGACGACGTCGCCGACGTAGGCCACTAGGTGGCCCTTCTTCTTCAGGTCTTCGATGAACTGCATCGGCCCGCGCTTGCCGTCTTCTTCGGGCTTGAAAGCGGCGCCGGCGCGGGTGTTTTTCAGCATCGCCAGGTAGTGCAGCGGAATGTCGGGCCGG
>JBDTQC010000404.1:0-3895 GCA_039932405.1 Ideonella sp. | reverse complement strand
GCGAATCCTTTCTCAAGGCCATGGCCTGCTGGCGGTCAACGTGATGCGGGCGGTCGGTGAATATGCACCGCTGGTGCGCACCGCGCTGCAGGCCGGCATCGACGCGGTGGTCGTCGGCGCCGGCTTGCCGCTGGATTTGCCCGAACTGGCGCGTGAGCATCCCGATGTGGCGCTGGTGCCGATCCTGTCCGATGCACGAGGCATTGCATTGCTGGTCAGGAAGTGGGAACGCAAGCAACGGGTTCCTGATGCCATCGTGATCGAGCATCCGCGCTGGGCCGGCGGGCACCTGGGCGCGGCCAGGATCGAAGACCTGGCGGACCCGCGTTTCGATTTCGAGCGCGTGATACCCGAAGCCATCGAGTTCCTTCGCAAGGCCGGCATCGAACGCGAGGTGCCGTTGATCGCCGCTGGCGGGATCCGCACCTTCGAAGACATCGCACGTTTGCAGTCGATGGGCGCCGCCGCTGTTCAACTGGGCACACCGTTCGTCGCCACCGAAGAGTGTGATGCTCACCCCAATTTCAAATCGGTCCTGGCCAGCGCACGCGAGGAAGACATCGTCGAGTTCACCAGCGTGGCCGGTTTGCCGGCACGCGCCGTTCTGACCCGCTGGCTGCGCAACTACCTCAAGGCTGCACCGCGACTGCAACAGTCGGCGACCAGGAAAACCCGCTGCACGCTGGCCTTCGACTGCCTGGCCCAATGCGGGCTGCGCGATGGATTGCCCGATTGGGGCCAGTTCTGCATCGACTCGCGGCTGGCAGCCGCGCTGCGCGGTGATGTCGACAAAGGACTGTTTTTCCGCGGCACCGGCGCATTGCCTTTTGGTGATCGCATTGCCACGGTGCGAGCCTTGATCGAACGCCTGCTGACACCGGGGATGGCGCTCGGCACGGCGGCGGGCGCAAGTTTGCTGCCATCGTAGACGAGCCCTGACGTGGCCTTCGGCACCATGCAGCAGAATCGCGTGATGCTGACCCGATTTGCAATGATGGCCTTCTGGCGCACGCTCGCTTCTTGTTGCGTCGTGCTCGGCATTGCCGGCGCCTTCCTGCCGGTGTTGCCGACCACGCCATTTCTGCTGGTTGCGGCCTGGGCCGGCAGCAAGGGCTGGCCACAGCTCGAGACCTGGCTGGTCAATCATCCGCGCTGGGGCTTGTCGATCCGTCGCTGGCGCGACCATCGCGCCGTGCCGCGACGCGCCAAATTGGCAGCCAGCGCGACCATGTTGTTCAGCATCACGGTGCTGGCCATTTCGGCGCTCCCACTGGCGCTCAAACTCGGTTTGCCGGCGCTGATTCTATGTGTGGCGATCTGGCTGTGGCGCCGCCCGGAGGTCTGAGGCCAACGCCCGACTAATCCGGGTCAGCAGCTTCAGGAGCGGCGTGCTGCGTTCGCTGCAGCCAATGGCTCGAGCGACGGACCGACCCCGAGCGGCGCAGGCAAGGTGTTGAGAATCTTCTTGAAAAGGGGTCGGTAGGCGTCGTCGGGGTCGTGGCCGGTCAACGGGTCGCGATTTTGTAGAAAGGCGGCGTCGAGCTCCGCCCAGTCGTCGGGCGTCAGCAGCCGCACTGCCAGCGGCAAGACCTCTGCCTCCTCGATCCGCATGTGATCAAGGTAGAAGTCGATGTACAGGTTCATCGACTGCTCGAAGCGCTGGCGGCGGCTTTCGCCCATCACCTCGAAGGCAAGGAGGTCGTGCTCGAGCTCGCGAATCGCGTGCTCACCGGCGGCGTGTTCGCGGTCGAGCCGGTCAAGCGTGTCGGCTGCTTCGGTAGTGCGCGTGCGCAGCTTTGGAAACAACAGCTGTGTCTCCTTCGGGTGGTGCAGCCGCTCGGGAAACTCGTCGACGTAGAACAGCATTGTCCGCAGCAGCGTAAAGTCTGGCAGCGTGCCCAGCCGGCGGTACTCAATATTCAGCAGACGAATCGTTCTCAACATCGCTGACAACGCGTTGTGTTCCGACAGGATGACGGTCATTGCAGGGTGCAACATGGCGTGGCTCCAGTTTGCTGCGATGGTCTGATTTCCGCGGTCCGGCGATCGATGGCAATACCGGCAGCGCGAAATCAGTCTGTGCTGAGGGTCATTTGATCGGCGCGCGGTGTACCGCCGCGCGCCGCTCGGCCGGCGTATCGGGTATCGCCAGCACCGTTGGTGGTTCGATGTGATCGTCTACCGTGGGCTGGTCTGGCGGATTGAGCCGATCACCGGGCACGGCTTGCAACACCGCGCGCATCGTCGGCGCGACGGACAGGTCGCGCTGCAACAGCAAGCTCGCCATCGCGGGCCAATCGAGTGGCGCCTGTTTCAGCAGCGGAAAAATCTCGGCTTCCTCGCGTTTGACATGGCGCAGCAACTGTTCACCCACCGCCTGGAACAAGGCTGAAAAGTGGTCGTCACCCGCGCGCCGGGTCTGCAGGCTGTCCAGCAGCACTTCGATCGAGTCATGCTCGACTTGCGCCAGTTCGGTGATGTGCCGGTCAGTGCAGCTGGCCTGCACCGCGGGGTACAGGTGAGCCTGTTCGAATTGCGAATGAAAGCGCAGGTTGTCGATGAAGGTGCGCACCATCGCATCGGCCGCTTGTCGATCCGAGTGCAGATCGAGCTTTGCAAAGCGGTGCACCGTTTCCTTGAAGGATCGGTGATCGTGCTTGATGAATTTCAGGACTTCGCTGCGGGCGCGGATGGCAGCGCGGCCGAGCGCAGGAGAACTGCTGGACGATTCGGACATGGCGGATTCCTGTGAGTGTCGTACCTGCAATCAGGTGGGCAATGGCTGACGCGTGTCAGGCCTGCAAGGCCTGCCGCGCAATGGCGACGAATTGATCCGGTCGGTCGGCGTGCACCCAGTGGCCGGCGCCTTCGATGACGTGAACGTCGACATCGGCAAACATCGGTGCGAAATCGGCACCGTCGCGGCGGGCGACGTAGGCCGAATCGGCGCCGGCGATCACGGTGACGTGGCGCGCAAAGCGCAACTCGCGCAACTGCTCGGGAAAGGCACTCAGCCTTGCCATCTCGGCGGTGATCACGCCCAGGTTGATTCGCCAGTCGAAATGATCGTTGCGGTTGATCAGGTTCTGCGCAAGGAAGCCCGCCACCGATGGATCGGGCAGGGTGATCTGCAGCCGGCGCTGCACTTCGGTGCGGCTGGCCGCCGCGAAGACATCGATGCTGCGCATCGCCTCGGCGAATGGCGTCAAGGTGTCGGCATAGGCAACCGGCGCGATATCGGCAACGATCAGCTTGTCGATGCTGTCGGGGTGCAGCAAGGCCAGCGCCATCGCGGTCTTGCCACCCATGCTGTGGCCGATCACTGAGGTGGGCGCAAGACCGTGCTTTTCGATGTACGCGCGAACGTCCTCGGCCATCTCGGTGTAGCTCATTGAATCGGCCCATGGCGATGCACCGTGGTTGCGCAGATCGAGCGCATGCACCTCGAAGCTGTCGCTCAAGGCGCGCGCGATGCCGCGCCAGTTGGTTGCCGAACCGAACAGTCCGTGCAACAACAGGACGGGCGGGCCTTCGCCCGTGATGACGGCATTCAGTTCGAGGCTCATGGCCGGATCATATGGCGTGCCGGCCTGGAAGCGTGGCACGATTCAAAGACGAACTCAGCGCGCGAGCCTGATTCCGCCCGGTAGCGGCACCGATCGTTGCAACACGTCTTCGCAGAGCCACACCGCCGCGCGCTGCGCGCGACGAGCAACCACCGGCAGCGGCAGCTGCTGGTAGTCGTCATTGAACACCTCGAAGCTGTAGTCGCCGCGGTAACCGAGCCGGTCGAGCTCGACCACCAGCCGCGCCAGCTCTTCGCTGTGCACGCCCTCTCCGGGAAAGACGCGGAAGGTGCGGGCGGTTGTCATTCGCTCCTCGAAGGTCGGGGTTT
>JBDTQC010000403.1:0-3900 GCA_039932405.1 Ideonella sp. | reverse complement strand
GTTCCGACGTGGCGAACTCCTTGAACGACAGCTCGGGGTTCTGGTGGATGTGATGGCGCGTCTGGCGCAGGAAGTCGCCGTCGCCGAGCAGGTCGCCGAGCTGGCAGAAGCAGGCGTAGCGGCTGTTGGTGCTGCCGTCGCCGCTGGTCGAGCCGGTGCTGCGGCCTGATTCGTTACTGCTCAACGCACTGCGCGCCGATGCGTCGCTGACTGGTCCGTTCATGCCGGGGTCCCTCCCGCGCCCATGTCCCAGTACAGCCCGGTCATGATGCCAAGCCCTTCACGCAACACCTCGGGCGGCAGGTGCTCGTTCGGCGCATGTTGCGAGCAGCCGGGATAGGAGTGCGGCACCCACACGGTGCGCAGGCCCAGCACGTCGGTAAAGATATCGTTGGGCAGCGAGCCGCCCAGGTTGGGCAGGATCGCCGGCTTCTTGCCGGTGGTCTCAGCCAGCGATTTGGCAGCCCACTGCACCCACGGATCTTCCGGATCGATGCGCGTGGCATGGAACATTTCCTCGCGCGTGGCGACCACCTTGACCATTGTGAAACCCTGTCGGTCGAGATGCCGGCGCAACGCGGGCAGGATCTGGCTGTCGTCAATACCGACCACGAAGCGCAATTGGCAACGGGCCCAGGCGCGTGGCGGGATCGCATTCACCGGCGTCTCCGGATTGCCGGTCTTGAATGCCAACACCTCGAACGAGCACCAGCCGAACACGCGCTCGGCCGGTGACAGTCCCGGCTCGCCCCACCACGGCTCGATGGCCGGTCCGTCGGCGCCGCCGTCGACTTCGCAATCGGCCAGCGCGCGGCGCACCGACGCCGGCAGTTCGGTCGGCACCCACTCTGGGATGCGGATCTGTCCGGTCGGCGAGACGATGCTGGCGATGGCGTGCGCAAGCTGGATGCCGGGGTTCGAGATCAAGCCGCCCCAGTTACCGGAATGATGGCCGCCGGCGCGCGCCTCGATGCTGAGATCGAAATTGAAGCTGCCGCGCGAGCCGAGAAACAGCGTCGGCCGGTCGGCACGCAAACGCGGGCCGTCGGAGGCGATCAGCAGATCGGCGCCGAACAATTCGCGGTGTTCACTGCACAGTTCGCGCAGGCCCGCCGAACCGGTTTCTTCACCCATCTCGATCAGGTATTTGGCATTGAAGCCGAGCCGGCCGCGCTGCGCCAGCACATTGGCCATGGCCTGCATGTTGACCGAATGCTGTCCCTTGTTGTCAGCGATGCCGCGGCCATACCAGCGGCCGTCGAGTTCGGTCAGCTGCCAGGGCGACAGGCCGGCCTTCCATTCGGGCTCGAGGCCACGGATGACATCGCCGTGGCCATAGCCGAATACCGTCGGCAATGTCGGATCCTCGATGCGCTGCGCAAAGAGGAACGGCGCCTTGGCGCGCGGATGCGTGAGGATGCGGCACTCGAAACCCATCGCCTCGAAGGCCGGTTGAATCTCGTCCGACAGATACGCCGCCAGCACGGCGGAGCGGTCCGGATTCTGGCTCTCGGTGGGCACGGCAATCCGCCGGGCCAGCGTGGCGCGAAAGTCGCCGGAATCGAACTGCTCACCAGCGCGGGTGATGGCTGCGGAACGGGTCATGCGGAGTCTTCCTCGGGTTCGGGTTCGGGTGCTTGCTCAGCTGGCCAATGCCGCGTGATCGGCCGATGGCGCCAGCAAGGATTCGGGTGCAGCCACAGGGTGCACCAGGTGACAGGCCACGGCACCTTGTGCATCACGGATCAGGTCTGGCACCACGCTGCTGCAGTGGGGCATGCGTTGCGGGCAGCGTGGGTGAAACGAGCAGCCCGACGGCGGATTCAACGGGTCGGGAAAGGCCAGGCCCAGGCCGGTGTCGGGAACCCCGAGCCCCGGCTCCGGGGTCAGCACCGATTGCAGCAGCGCCTGGGTATACGGATGGCGTGGCGCGCGGAACAGGCTGGCGGTGGTCGTCTGCTCGACCACCTGACCGAGGTACATCACCGCCACCTGGGTCGCGATGTGCTCCACCACCGCCAGGTTGTGGCTGATGAACACATAGGTCAGGCCGAATTCGCGGCGCAGGTCCATCAGCAGGTTCAGGATCTGCGCCTGCACCGAGACATCGAGTGCCGATGTCGGCTCGTCGCAGATCACGATTTCGGGTTGCATCACCAGCGCACGCGCAATCGCCACGCGCTGGCGCTGGCCGCCCGACAACTGGCCGGGCGTGTGATCGGCATAGCGTGCCGGCAGGCCAACGCGGTCGAGCATCGCGATCGCCTGGCGGCGGCGCTCGGCGCTGTCGCCCAGGCCATGCACCTCGAGTGGCAGCGACACGATCGACGCGATGCCGCGGCGTGGATTCAGCGATGAATACGGATCCTGGAAAACCGGCTGCACGCGCCGCGCCATCGCCTTGCGGTCGAGCTGGCGCAGATCGGTACCACCCAGCGTGATGTGGCCGCTGGTTGGTGGCAACAATCCCAGCAGCAGCCGCGCGAGCGTCGATTTGCCGCAGCCCGATTCGCCAACGATGCCCAGCACATCGCCCTTGGCCAGGCTCAGGCTGACACCATTGACCGCATGCAGGGTTCGCTTCGGCTGGAACAGGCCGGCGCGAACCGTGAAGTCGCGAGTCAGCGCGTGGGCCTGCAGCAGCGGCACGCCGGAGCTCCCGGCAGCGGCTGGATCAGCGGACAGATCGGCCGCCGTCAAACCGGTACCTCATCGAGAATGCAACGCCAGCCGTGTTGCTCGACCTGCCGATACGGCACGGTCTGCGCGCACTGCGGTTGCGCATACGGGCAGCGCGCCCGAAAACTGCAGCCCTGCAGATCGCCGATCAGCGACGGCACCGTGCCGGGGATGGTGCCGAGCCGCCCGCCCGGCTCGGTGCGCCCCGGCACCGGGATGCAGCGCAACAGACCGTGGGTATACGGGTGGCGCGGCGACGCGAACAGTTGCTCGGCGGTGCCCTCCTCGACGATCTGTCCGGCATACATCACCGCCACCCGGTGCGCGATGCGCGCCACCACGCCGAGGTCGTGGGTGATCAGCATCATCGCGATGCCGAGTTCCTGCTGCAGATCGGCGAGCAGCCGCAGGATTTGCGCCTGAATCGTCACGTCCAACGCGGTGCTGGGCTCGTCTGCAATCAGTACTTCGGGGCCGCACATCAGTGCCATCGCGATCATCACGCGTTGCCGCAGGCCGCCCGACAACTGATGCGGATACTGGCTGAGGCGCTCGGCGGCCGATGCGATGCCGACCTTGCCAAGCAACTCGACTGCACGCTCGCGTGCCTCGGCCTGTGTCGCGCGCCGGTGATGCAGATACGGCTCCATCAATTGGTTTCCGATCGTGTAGGCCGGATTCAGCGCGGTCATCGGCTCCTGGAAAATCATGGCCATGCGGTCGCCCCGAAGCGCATTGATGCGCCGGGCCGATGCGATGGTTAGGTCTTCTCCGACCAGCGTCAGCTTGCGGGCGCGGCGCGTCGCAGCCCGCGGCAGCAGGCTCATCAGCGCCAGCGAGGTGATCGACTTGCCACAACCCGATTCGCCGACGATGCAAAGCGTTTCACCGCGCCGCACCTGAAACGACACATCGCGCACCGCATGCAAGGCGCCGCCCGGTGTTGCGATGTCAACGCTCAGACCCTGCACATCCAGCACCACATCGCCCGTCTTTGCCGATGACTTCTGATCGCGCGGCAAACGCGGATCCGGCTCGGCCGGTCCGCTCATCAGGCCCTCCCTTCCGGGGCCAGCAAATCACGCAGGCCGTCGCCGGCCAGGTTGATCGCGAAGATCAGCACCGCCAATGCGGTGCCTGGAATGGCAATCAACCAGAACGAGAAAAACATGTAGGCCTTGGCTTCGGAAATCATCAGCCCCCACGACGGCAGCGGTGGTT
>JBDTQC010000402.1:0-3901 GCA_039932405.1 Ideonella sp. | reverse complement strand
AGGGGAGCGTCCGGCCAAAACCAGGCAGCCTCTCGCTCATCGTTCAGCAAGCGTTTGGATTCGACGTCATTCCGCCCCTGTTGGCGATGGAGTCTGGACCGGCGCTTCCCTTCGCTGGCTCCACACCGATCGTCGCGTCGATCGCCAAGGCGTGCCAAGTTCGACGTTATTTGCTAGGCTCGAGACATTGGGCAACATGCGTTTGAGCTACCCGTAGTCTGCTGCGCCGAACTTTCAGCCCGACAACAGGTTCACCAAGTCCCACAACAACCTTTGGGTATCGAGCTTTCCTCGGGGCGCCCGTCAAGGCGGCGCCCCAGGCAGGCGCCCCAGCCGGCGGGCCCTTGGTCCGGACGCTGGAACCTGGCTACTTCATGAACGCAATCGTCATTCGCGCCTCGAGTTGGAAACGCTCATACTTGCTGCGTGCCTGGAAATCTCTTGCGCGATGGTGTGTTGCACTTGAGAGATGAGGTCCCCAAGTGGAGACCCAAATGCGCCCAATGCCATCAAACCCCCCGTCGGAAGAACCACATGAAAATCTTGCGCATGAGCCTGGTGATCGCTTTGAGCCTCGCAGCCTTCGTTGTGCAGGCGCAGGACGACAAGCAGCGCTATCGCACCGGCCAGTTCAAGGTCGGCGATCGTGTGCTCGCCGATGCGATAGGGCTGGGCGCGCCGGACTCCTGCACCGTGATCGGCACCACCGAATTGACCGGCTCCTTCATGCCAGGCTACACCAACCAACTGTTGCTGCGCTGCGACCACAAGGCCTGGTCCAGCGTGGCCGCCACCGCCGACAGGGTCAAGCCCGGCGGCGAGGCCAACGTGGTGGCCAATGGCAGCGCCGCCGCACAGCAACCGCCGGCCGGATCCAACGCGTACGGCACGCGGAACCCGCGGACCTGCGAGGCGTTCAACGGCTCTTCGATCAGCCCGGCCCAGGCGGCGCAGTTGGTCACCTGCAGCCATGAAAAGATCAGCGGGGGCCAGATCTACCTGGTCGATGACGTGAAGGTCACGTCGATCTCCACCGGTCACTACGACCCGCGCACGCAGACGGGCTTCACCAACATGGACACCAGCTTGCCACCGAAGGAGATCGAGGGCAGCCTGGTCCAATCGATCTGCGGACCGGTGGACGCCAAGTTCGACAGCCCCTACAACAACTATGGCAAGAACTGCAACCGCATCAACCAAAAGCACGCCAAGGGCTATTGCTTCAAGCAGCGCACTGGCGCGTGGTCCTGTTCGATGTCCGACGTCATGGTGAGCACCGAGGACAAGCAATACCGCGTCGGTCCGCCGCATTGAATCATGGCTTGGACCTGCAAAGGATGGCCGCGACTGGCATGGCACTACCTCACAGTCGCCCAGGCCCCGTAGTCGGAAAACGCCACATCCTCAAGAGACTCTGCTACACGAGTGAATGCGGCGCATTCGCTTTGTCCGATTTGCGCCGCGCCGCGACGGCGATTCTCCAACCCGAGGGTCCCGTCCATGACGTGGAACCATTTGCGGCCGCTCGTTCCCGCCCTCGTGCGCTACGGCTTCCAGCAATCGCCTGAAGCCTTGGATGCGCTCGCGGCCAAGACGGCAATCAGCGAACGCAGTGCCCGACGCATAGAAGGTCGAACGCATTGCCGTCACAGCGACCGGCGCGGAGCTGGAGAACGCGCGATGACCCGCTGGCCGAGGTTTGGGAGGCCGAAGTCGTTCCGCTGCTCAAGGTTGATGTCGAGCTCAGCGCGGTGACATTGCTCGATCCGACGGCGTCCGCCTTCATTTCGGCAAGCTCTTCCAGTAGTTCAACAGATCGCGCAAGGCTTGCGGCTTGTTGGTCGGGGTCGGCGCATCGGCCTGGTTGCGGCTGTTCAGCCCGTGGCACGAGGCGCAGACCCGAACTTCACCGGGCTGGAAACTTACCCAGACGCGCTCACGCACGATTGCTTCGCCATTGCCGTCGGTGGTCTGCCAGGCCAACGCGCGGCGTGCCGGGACGAAGGCGGCGGTCGAGCCATCGGCAGCGATCGAGACGCTGCCGGCCGGGCCGCCCGGGTTGGCCGGATTGCGCCCCGGCGCATCGTGCATTGGCTGGGCAATCGGCCGGCGGCCGCCGAAGCGATAGCCGCGCAGCTGATCGGCCTGGAAGATCTGGAAATGGCTGATGTCGTAGCTGCGGCCACCTTGCGGCGACACGGTTCGCCTGCCGCCGGGCACTTGCAGGTTGAACGGTTGCGAGCGATCGGCGCGGTCGCGGCTGGTCTGGTCGCGGGTCACGATCAGCGCCAGATCATTGGCGCGCATCCAGTTGCGCAAGGCCGCCTCGTCGACCTGGGCTTCGGCCAGCACCGCGGCTTCGGGCGCCTCCAGCGGTGCAGCCGTGCGGCGTGCGGGCGTGCGGCGCACGACTTCAACCGCCTCGATTTCCCACAGCATCCCGTCGAAGCTGCGCAGCGTGTCCGGGTCCCACCAGCTGACGCTTTTGCGAAGGCCGCCGGTCAGCGACACGCCAGCGCTGTAAAGGCCGGTGGCGGCGTCGGCGCTGAGCCGTTTCAGCCGGATGTCGGTCAGCTGCGCTGCATCTGCAACGGCCACCGGCGTGTGGCTGGCAATCAGGCTGCCATCGCTGAGCGGCAATGGGTTGCGATAGCGTCCGCCTGGCAGGCCGGCCGCCGCTTCGGGCGCGGTCAGGTCGACAATCGTCATCTGCTCGGCGTTGAGGGTCGGGGCGCCGCTGAAGCGCACGATCTGGTTGGTCGTCAACGATCCGAATTCACGCGCATTGATCGCCAGATAGCTGCCGGGCAGTCGGGGATCTTCGCGAACCTGGAACAGACCGCCGTCGCCGCGGATCGATTTGCGGTTGGCGTGCAGGCTGTCGTCGGTGTAGTCCGACAAGGCGCTGTCGGCGGCGAAGCTGCGCTGACGGTATCCGAACGACAGCTCATGGACACCGATGTGGTTCATGGTTTCTTCTTCGCTGCCGTCCTCGTTGATCTGCCACGGGGTGAACAGGTTGAAGGTGTGGCCGTTGACCGGGCCGTAAGCGCTGGGCTGGCCGGTTCGTGACTCGGGGAAGACTTCGGTAGAGAGCGGTCTGGTCGCCGCGTCGGCGGCCTCGCTCGCGAAATCGAACGCGCCATAGGTCGGGCTCGCCGGGGCGGCGCGATCGGCATCGGCCTGCTGGTCTTGCTGCAGGTGATCCCAGCGCGTGAAGACGATGCGGCCGAAGCTGTCGATGAACGGGCTGAACGCGCCGCTGACCGTGTGGTTCAACAGCCGCAGATCGCCGCCTGCGAGGCGTGGGTCGATGCTCCACAGGCCGGTGATGGTGGCGGTACTTTCGTACTCGTCGAGCTGTGGGTACAGGTGCCGCGCGCCGTTGCGCGGGCGGTCCGAAGTGAACAGCACCCGATCGTCACTGCCGTAGAACGGCGACACATTGTTGAAGGCCGCAGGCTGACCGGCGACCTTGACGATCGCGGCGGTACCACCGGCGGCCAGGCCGCTCACTTCGTAGATTTGCCAGTAGAAGCTGGCCACCTGGTAACGCGCGGTCGGCGCGCCGACGACCATGCTGAACAAGGCCTTGGTTCCGCTCCAGTGCACAGACGGTTCGCGCACTGCGATCGCGTTGGCGGTCTGCATGCCGTCCATTCCGAAGCCGGCCTCGCGGGTCAGGTTGCGCAGGCTGCCGTCCGGATAGCGAATCATCAGGTCGCCGCCCCGTGCGACAGCCGCGATTCCACCCAGGTGGTTGGCAAACGTCGACGCACGCGATGCGAAATCCGTCAGCGTCGGCACCTGTGTGACGAACAGGATGGGATTCGATGTGCCGGCCGATGGAGCTGGAGCTGGAGCTGGAGCTGGAGCTGGAGCTGGAGCTGGAGCTGGAGCT
>JBDTQC010000401.1:0-3910 GCA_039932405.1 Ideonella sp. | reverse complement strand
ACCCGCACACCAACATGGCCAAGGCCGCGCTCAACATGATGACGCGCACCGCAGCGGCGGACTACCAGGGCGATGGCATTCACATGAACAGCGTCGACACCGGCTGGGTCACGGACGAGGACCCCGTGGACATCGCCGCGCGCAAGACCGTCGAGCAAGGCTTTCACCCGCCACTCGACATCATCGACGGCGCGGCCCGCATCCTCGACCCCATCATCGACGGCATCAATACCGGTGAGCATGTGTGGGGGCAGTTCTTGAAGGACTACCGAACGACGCCTTGGTAATGAAAGCACAACCGGTCACTGCCCTCCAATTCAGGGCCACGACCAGAGGCGCGCCGGTGCGCGCCTCGTGCTGTCGGTGTAGCGACGCCTCAGTTACCTGACCTTGGAAATACCTTCGCGAGAAGTTCCTCGAAGACCTGGTCTGCAGGGGGACAAAACTGGCTCCCTGCCCGCTCCACGTACGGATCGAATCTGTAGAGGTCGGCCTTGGCCAGCAGTTTTTGGTCGGGCAGGGAAACGACCTTCAATGGGTAGCGCTTGATTCGACTTCCTTCCGCTGAAGCCAACTGGTACTCTTCGATCACCAACGCAAATGACGCGTTGGAAGCCCGGATCCCCGTAAGGTTTCCGCTCATGTCGAGCTGGTTGAAGAACGGCTTGCACCTGACTTCTGAGCTGCCTTTTTGGCAGTCGCCCGGGATTGGATCCCGCACGTCGATATTGGCAATATTTGCGGCAAGACAACTCGCATCGTTACAAGAACGGGCTTTGCTTCCGGCTTCACGCGCAAAGATCGACAGCCTGAGCCCTGAATTGCCGTCATCCTCAAGGATCCGTATATCAACCGGTTCACGCAACTTCCGGGACAACAACAAATCGATCGGTCCAGACTGGCTGCAGAGAGATTGAAAAATAGATTTCGCAGCCTCATCTCCGCGCTTGGCCAAGTCGATGTTGCTAGCCGTTCGATAGTCGTAATACCAAGGGAACACAAGTAACCCGGTGGGAAGGCTGAGGACAACTATCCCTGCCAATAGCAACCCAAGGTAGCGAGGAAGTCTGGATTTTTGGACACCGCGAAATACAAGCAGCACGGCCACTATCCACCCGATGACCAGGCCCGCGAGAAAGAGGTAAGGGACGATGAGGAAGATCATGGTGCATCCGTCAGGTTCCAAAGCCAGGCTGGTCGCTCGCTGACAAATTTCCGCTGGCTGCTATTGGTGGCCGGCGCGAGTCCGAGGCTTTCAAAACCAGTTGTTCGATCCGGCTGCCCTCGGCCCGGCGGGGACAACAGTACGAGCAACCCTTGACCTGGTTTATCCCCACGTCAGGGGAGAAGTAGCAGGCGCTCGTGGGCAACAGACACCCCCAAAAAGCGGGATGGTCATGGAACCCCACATAGAAGCCTGTTTGTGATCGGCATGTAGGAGCCAGTGGCTGACCGGCGCAATAGATCCTCTGTGTGATCGGCGTAACGGGGCCAGCCGGTGTTGCGCCCCGCGAATGCAATACGCCTACGCCCCAGTGCGACTTCCCTTGCCTGGATTGCGCACGCCGGTCGGTGGCAATAAAATCTGACGATGGGTTTCACTCTGTCTCAAGCCGCACTCAGCGGTGTCATCGATGAAACGGTCTTTCAGGCCGTCCATTCGCTGTGCGCGCCGCAGTTGCGCGCCGGGACGGTGATTCACACCTGTCAGCCGGCCGCACATACCTAGGCCCGGCGGCCGCTTCCAAGTCATCTGCGCAAACTTCAGACCGCCGGGCTCCAAGCTCGCGCGTCAGTGATCGTCTGCCCTCCGCAAACGATCACTCAGCCCCTGAAGGTCTACGCCGTGGAATTCACATTTGTCGAGCGCAAGCTCACTGAACCGGACCCTGTCCGCCTGCTGAACGTGCTTCACCGCGCCGCGCGCGGTGAAGGGTCGATGCCACCCCGGCGCACCAAAAAGGGCGTTCTGGGTGTGACCGCCGTCATGCCTTCGCGCGACATCGCGAAGAATTCCGTGACGATGCACTTGCCGGGTATCGCCCCATGAAGATCAGTTCGACCGCACTGCGGGCCAAGCGTTCCTGTGCCAGCGGCTACCGCTGGTTCGCCCGCAATTTCAAGAGCCCGGCCGAATATCAGAGCGTGATCGACGCGCTCGTTGCAGAGGGCCGCGTTGACGATGCAGGCTGGCTGCTGGATCAGTTCGGACCGATCGAATCCGTTCTCGTGGTCGATGCCATCTCCGCGGATGCCTTCGTCTATGCGGGCTCGGTCGAGGTGCGCGGCGACGTGGAGGTTAACGGCGTTGTTCGCGTGGGTGGCTCGCTGCGGGCCGGCGGCAGCATGCGCACTGGCAACATGGTCTCGGTCGGCAAGGACCTGCACGCCGGCGCGGGCCTGCGCACGCTCGGCTCGCTGCGAACCGGGGGCGATCTGATCTCGACCTGGAGCGTCGAGGTGCCCGGCGCCTTGACATGCGGCGGCGACCTGCGCGTGCGCGGCGCCTTGACCATCGGGGAGACATTACGTGGCGAGGGGTCAACCGTCGTGGCCGAGGACCTTGAGGTCGACGGCATGATCCATTGCGCCAAAAGCCTGCAGGTCGGCGGGCATCTGACTTGCACGGAGAGTCTGCACGCCGGACACGGCATCCAGGTCGGGCAGTCGATGCGCTGCGGCATGCACATCGATGCGGGCTGGGGCATCGTTGCAGGGTCGGACATCACGGGCGAAGGTGCGATCCGGGCCGGCGAATCCATCGTCAGTGGCGGCAGCATCCGCACCGGCACGGGCTTCTGCCTCTACGCCGGACTGAGCGCGCGCCGCGACGCATGGCCTTCGTGTGGTCGCGTGGTGTCACAGACGCGACCCGAAAGCCTGCTCAGCGGCCTGTGGGAATGCAGTCCATGCGACGTTCTGAACTGACCACAAGGCGCGCCACACACGGCGCGTCGAACCGAACGTCGAGCTTGCCGATGGCGCAGCCCTGAGTCGACCAACATGAGAAGGAGAGTGAAGATGAACCAGCCTTTCGTTTCGCTGAACCCCGAGATCACTCGGGCAAACGCGCTGACCCTGATGGACTGGCTGGAAGACGAGTCCGTCACCCGCCACCTGAGCGATTCGCGCCATGTATCGCGGTTCATCGAGCAGGTCATCGGCCGCGTCCAGTTGCCTGTGCTGACCCATCTCTTCAACCAGGGCGGCCGCTTCTTCATGGTCTGCGACCGGCACGACGTGCCGGTGGGCTTCGTCCGCCTCGTCAAGGCGGGCCCGGACTGCGAGATGGTGCTGGTCATCGGCAACCGTGACAACTGGGGTCGCCAGCTCGGGGCCAGCGCCATCCGCGAAAGCATGAAAATCGCGTTCTTCGAGATGCGGGCCCAGAAGCTCATCGCCAAAATCGACGCGGACAACACACGCTCGCTGACGCTGTTCCAGCGCTGCGGCTTCCAGCTTGAAAGCCAGACGTCTGCGCTGAAGTCCTTCGCCCTGGCCGCGAAGCACTACCGCCGCCTCTTGCGCGAAAGTTCTGCAGCTCACGCCGGCGACATCTGCATCACCGAGATCGACCAGGAGCGGCTCAGGGATCTGATCGCAGCCGAGGCCACGGCTGTCTTCGAGCTGGAGCATGAGATCGAGCGGGCCGTCGTTGTCGATCCACGGCAGGTGCCGCGGGATGTCGTCACGATGAACTCCAGGACCTTGCTGCAATTGGACGACCAGGAAGTGGAATTGACGCTGGTCTACCCGGATGATGCAGACGACAGTGCCGGGAAACTGTCGATTCGCTCGGCCATTGGCACCGCGATCCTGGGCTTCCGCGAAGGCGATGGCTTTGACTGGAGGATGCCGGACCGGACCTGCCGCATCCGCATCGGGAAGGTGCTTTACCAGCCGGAAGCCG
>JBDTQC010000400.1:0-3919 GCA_039932405.1 Ideonella sp. | reverse complement strand
GCAGGCGCCGGGGGACACGCAGGAATTCGGCCACCCGCCGCCTTCGGCCTCGCTCAAGCCCTCGACTGCAAGGACGGATCAGCAACGAAAATGGGCACCCGAAGGTGCCCATCCGTAGGAGCTGAGGTGGAGATCAGCCGCAGGTCATCTCATCGCATTCAGCGGACGACCGCAATCTGCTCGCGCTTGCCATCCTTGTACGTGTACAGCGTCAGTGCGCCGTTCTTGATGTCACCCTTTTCGTCGAAGCTGATGTTGCCGGTGACGCCCTTGTAGTCCTTGGTTTTCGCCAGGACCGGCAGGTACTTGGCTGGCTCGGCCGAGCCGGCCTTGACCATGGCGGCAACCATCACGTTCACGGCGTCATAGACATACGGTGCGTAGATCTGGACATCAGCGCCGAACTTGGTCTTGAAGTCAGCCTTGAACTTGTCGAGTGCCGGCTTCTGCGAACCGTCGACACCACCGGCTTCAGCGCAGACCACCTGGCCATCGTCCATCGCGCCAGCTGCGAGCTTCGGCAACTCACCCGAGCAGATGCCGTCGCCGCCCATGAACTTGGCCTTGACGCCGAGCTGCTTCATCTGGCGCAGCATCGGGCCAGCTACCGCGTCCATGCCGCCGAAGAAGACGATATCGGGCTTCTTCGCCTTGATGGCGGTCAGGATGGCGGTGAAATCGGTTGCCTTGTCGGTCGTGAACTGCGAATCGACGACCTTGCCGCCGGCGGCCTTGACAGACTTGGAGAACTCTTCGGCAACACCTTGACCGTAGGCGGTGCGGTCATCGACGACTGCGACCGACTTGCCCTTCATGTCCTTGACCGCATAACGTCCGAGCGTGCCACCGAGCTGAGCGTCGTCGGCAACCAGGCGGAACGCGGTCTTGTAGCCGTTGCGGGTGTATTTCGGGTTGGTGGCAGACGGCGAGATCTGCGGAATGCCGGCATCGAAGTAGATCTTCGAGGCCGGGATCGTGGTTCCCGAGTTCAGGTGGCCGACCACACCGTTGACCTTCGAATCGACCAGCTTCTGCGCCGCGGCGGTGCCCTGCTTCGGATCCCCAGCATCATCTTCGGCCAGCAGTTCGAACTTGGCCTTCTTGCCGCCGATCATCACGCCCTTGGCGTTGAGCTCGTCGATCGCCATGCGGGCGCCATTCTCGTTATCTTTGCCCAGGTGAGCAATCGCCCCGCTGGTCGGACCGACATGGCCGATCTTCACAACCAGGTCCTGTGCCGATGCGCCCGCGGCAGCCATCATGAATACCGCACCCATCACCACATTGAATCTGACTTGCATGCAAACCTCCAGAGCGTGAATTAACGAGATGTTGAAAGGTAGTTGAGACGCAAAGCGACCCAAGGAGCGGCAATTTAACCCAGTTTCATGCACCGGCCCCCTCGGTATTCCCCAGGGTGGCGCGATATATCAGGGCCGAAACCCGATCGACGTTTCGAATGCTCCAAGGTGGCAACGCGGCTAGGGGCTGTTCCGATGACGGGCATTTTGCTGAGCCAGAGCCCGCGCAATGCCATCACGCAAGGTCGATGCCAGCTCGCGCCGAGTCTCTTCGAGCACGCGCATAACCAGTTGCTGCAGCACCGGTTCGAGCGCTGCGCGCACCCGGGCGTCGAGTACCCGATCGATGTGCGCCTGCAGATCGGCGGTGATGGCCTGCGCGACGGCAGCGTCGGCGGCCGCAGGCGAAACTGGCGCTTTGGCATCCACCAATTGATCGAGCACTTCGGTCAAGGTCGGTACCCGTTCCGGCGGAGTCGAGCGTTTCATGGTTCGCCTCCTGCGCTGCGCCGGTAACAGCGGCAGCGAATTGCAGCGCCAAGCCAACCGACCATCACTGCTTTCATGCTGTTACCTCATGACGCGTGATCGGGTAACCGCGACTCGCGTAATGGCGCCACCGCGCACGGCCAGCCTCGCGCTCGTCGGCATCGGTACTGACGATCTCGATCAGGCGCTCGAAGCTGCCGAAGCCTTGCGCCGGCTGCGCGCCGAGATTGAGCAGGACCGGCAGGTGTTCGCCGTCCTCGGCCCGATCGACCAGCCAGACCGGCGTGGCATGCAGGTGTGCCGGCACAGAGGCGGCTGGTGTCACGCGGATGTGTGCGATGAAATCGGTATCGCCGAAGGTCCACAGTCTGCGATCAAACTCGTCGAGTGTGGCTGGCGCCGCGGTGACCGCAACCCCGACGCCTTTGCGCACGGCCTTGCGCAGCAGCCGGCAACCGTAATCCAGGCGATCGGCGACGTTGAAATGGAATTCGACGTCGGTCATGCAACGCCAGGCGGCGGCTCAGCGCCCCTGCGACAACACGAAATGGGTCAGCAAGCCAACCGGGCGGCCGGTCGCGCCCTTGGCTGTGCCCGACTTCCAGGCGGTGCCTGCGATATCCAGATGGGCCCAGCGGTACTTGCCGGTGAAGCGCGCCAGAAAGCGCGCAGCAGTGATCGAACCGCCGGCACGGCCCCCGACGTTGGCAACATCGGCGAAGTTGCTTTTGAGTGCCTCGTCGTATTCTTCGTCGAGCGGCATCCGCCAGCACGGGTCGAGAGCTTCGCGGCTGGCTGCCTGCATGGCCTGGGCGATGTCGTCATCAGCGGTGAAAAGGCCGCTGTGGTGATGTCCGAGTGCAATCACGCAAGCCCCGGTCAGGGTTGCGACATCGACGACTACCGCCGGTTTCAGGCGCTCAGCGTAGGTCAATGCATCGCACAGGATCAAACGCCCCTCGGCATCGGTATTCAGGATCTCGATGGTCTGCCCCGACATGCTGGTCACGACGTCGCCCGGCTTGACGGCCGAGCCACTGGGCATGTTGTCGCAGCTCGGCACGATGCACACCAGATTCAGCTTGGGCTTGAGCTCGGCGATCGCGCGCATCGTGCCGAACACGCTGGCTGCGCCGCCCATGTCGAATTTCATCTCGTCCATTTCGGCCGAGGGCTTGATCGAGATGCCACCCGTGTCGAAGGTGATGCCCTTGCCGACCAGCACCACCGGCGCCACCGATTTGGCAGCACCGTCGTAGCGCATGACGATGAAGCGCAGCGGTTCTGCCGACCCTTGCGCGACTGCCATGAACGCGCCCATGCCGAGTTTCTCGACCGCTTTCAGATCGAGCACCTGCACGCTCAGCCCGTGCGACTTGCCGAGTTGGCGCGCCTGCTCGCCAAGAAAGGTCGGCGTGCAATGGTTGCCTGGCAGATTGGCCAACTCGCGTGCCAGTTCGACGCCCGCCGCCACCGCACTGCCGCGCAACAGGCCCTGCTGCACCTCGCGCAGGGCCGGCTTTTCGCATACCAGACTGAACTTTTGCCACTGCGTCGGCGCAGTTGCACTCGGCTTGGTCTGCCGGTACAGATAGGCCGCATCACCAACTGCGGCGGTGAGCGCCTCGGCCTGAACCTGCCCGAGCGGCGCCGAGGTGGCGTCAGCCACCGCGATGTGTTTGGCTCCGCTGGTCTTGAGCATCGCCAAGCCATGCACCAACGCAGCCTTGAACGACTTGCCCCCCGACGCACCCGCCGCGACCACGACAACCAGGCGCCTCGCCTTGACATTGGCCGGCTGGTGCAGACACACGCCGCGCCCCACCTTCAACTGCAGGTCGCCCGCGGCGACGGTGTCGTCGATCAGCGCGGCAATGGCCGGGTCGAGTGCGCTGTCGCGCTGCTCGACGCCGATGACGACGACCAGCGCATCTGCTGCGATGGAAGACAGAGCGGCCGGTGTGGCGATCAGGTGTTTGAAGTCCATAATGTTCGTTGGATCAAGCAATCAACGATGTTATTCGATTCCACCCTGCGTCGGGACCTGACCCGCAGTTTCGGCGCGACGCTGGTCGTGATCCTGACCATCGTCCTGACGATGATGCTGATCCGCACCCTCGGACAAGCCG
>JBDTQC010000399.1:0-3922 GCA_039932405.1 Ideonella sp. | reverse complement strand
TGCACCGAGGATTGCCGCGTGAAGAATCCGGCAATTGCCTCCAACGCGGATTCGCGTGCGACCTTCGGCATCTTCGCCGGCACCCCCACCTTGCTCTACAAGGAGGTCTTGCGATTCTGGAAGGTCGGCTTCCAGACGGTCGGTGCGCCGGTTCTGACGGCCATGCTCTACCTGTTGATCTTCGGCCATGTGCTGGCCGATCATGTCAAGGTTTTCGGCTCGGTCGGCTATACCAGCTTCCTGGTGCCGGGCCTGGTGATGATGAGCGTGTTGCAGAACGCGTTCGCCAACAGCAGCTCGTCGCTGGTGCAGAGCAAGATCACCGGCAACCTGGTGTTTCTGCTCGTTGCGCCACTGTCGCATTGGGCCTGGTACGTGGCCTACGTCGGCGCGTCGATGGTGCGCGGCATCGCGGTCGGCAGCGGGGTCTTGCTGGTGACCTTGTGGTTTGCTCCGCTGGCCGCCGCCGAACCGTGGTGGATCTTGATCTTCGCCTTGCTCGGTGCCGGCATGATGGGATCGCTGGGGCTGATTGCCGGGCTGTGGGCCGACAAGTTCGACCAGATGGCCGCGTTCCAGAATTTCGTGATCATGCCGATGACGTTTCTCTCGGGCGTCTTTTATTCGGTGCAGTCGCTGCCCCCGTTCTGGCAGCAGTTCAGCCACCTGAACCCCTTTTTCTACATGATCGACGGCTTTCGGCGCGGCTTCTTCGGCATCAGCGACGTTTCGCCATGGATCAGTCTGGCGGTGGTCGGCACCAGTTTCCTGCTGGTGGCCGCAATCGCCCTGAACCTGCTGCGCATCGGCTACAAGATAAGGAGTTAGCTTCGGGGATTTTCGAGCTTTCCCTTAGAATCGATTCATCATGGCTGATCCGACACCCGACCAAGTCGAGCGATTCATTGCGCAAGGGCTCGATTGCGAGCATCTGGCGGTCGAAGGGGACGGACGGCACTTTTTTGCGACCATCGTTTCTGCCGAATTCGAGGGCGCCAGCCGGGTCGCGCGTCATCAGCGGGTCTACCAGGCTCTGGGTGAACGCATGCGCGAAGAGATTCATGCGCTGTCGATGAAGACCCTGACCCCGGCCGAGTGGGCCTCGAGCGTCACCACGGCCGCCACCCAACACCACTGATTCACGGCTGCAGGCGTGCCTGCAGCCGATGGTGCTGCATCGGCACTTTCGGCGGCAAACACCCGGGCTGTCCAAACCCATGGACAAACTCCTGATATCCGGCGGCCACAGGCTCGAGGGCGAAGTCACCATCTCGGGCGCCAAGAATGCCGCGCTGCCCGAACTGTGCGCGGCGTTGCTTTGTTCAGAGCCGGTGAGCTTGCACAACGTGCCGCGCCTGCAGGATGTCAGCACGACCCTGATGCTGCTGACGAACATGGGGGTGCAGGCCGAACGCAGCGAAGATTCGGTGGTGCTCGATGCAAGCAAGGTCACGATGACCGAGGCGCCGTACGAACTCGTCAAGACGATGCGTGCGTCGATCCTGGTGCTCGGACCATTGCTGACGCGGTTCGGCCGCGCCAGGGTTTCGCTGCCTGGCGGCTGTGCCATCGGCTCGCGGCCGGTCGACCAGCACATCAAGGGATTGCAGGCCATGGGCGCCGATATCCATGTCGAGCACGGCTACATCGTCGCCGCCGCCGAGCGCTTGCATGGCGCCAGCATCACCACCGACATGGTGACCGTGACTGGAACCGAGAACCTGCTGATGGCTGCCACCTTGGCCGCGGGCGAAACCGTGCTCGAGAATGCTGCGCAAGAGCCCGAGGTGTTCGATCTCGCGGAGCTGCTGATCAAGATGGGCGCGAAGATCGAAGGCCATGGCACGCGGCGCATCGTCGTGCAGGGGGTCGAGGCGCTGCATGGCGCGGTGCACCGCATCGTTCCCGACCGGATCGAGGCCGGAACCTTCCTGTGCGCGGTGGCGGCAGCCGGCGGTGACGTTGTCCTGAGGCGCGCCGATGCCGGCCATCTGGCCGTGGTGATCGACAAACTGCGTGAAGCGGGCATGCAGATCGAGTCAGGCGTCGACTGGATCCGGATCCGCGCCACCGAGCGGCCGACCGCAGTCAGTTTTCGCACCAGCGAATACCCCGCGTTCCCGACCGACATGCAGGCCCAGTTCATGGCCTTGAATTGCATTGCCAGCGGCAGTGCGCGTGTCACCGAAACGATTTTCGAGAATCGCTTCATGCACGTCGACGAGTTGATTCGGCTGGGTGCGCACATCGAGGTCGATGGCCATACGGCGATCGTGCAGGGTGTCGAGACCCTGTCCGGCGCGATGGTGATGGCGACCGATCTGCGTGCATCGGCCAGCCTGGTGATCGCCGGATTGGTTGCGCAAGGGGAGACGCTGGTCGACCGCATCTACCACCTCGATCGCGGCTACGACCGGATGGAAACCAAACTGCGCGCGATCGGTGCGCAGATCGAGCGCATCGAACGGGCGCCGTCATGATCACGCTGGCGCTCTCCAAGGGACGAATCTTCGACGAAACCTTGCCGCTTCTGGCGGCGGCCGGCATCGAGGTTGCCGAAGATCCGGAGAAATCGCGCAAATTGATCATCGGCACCAACCGGCCCGATGTACGGGTTGTGCTGGTGCGCGCCAGCGACGTACCCACTTACGTTCAGTATGGCGGCGCCGATCTCGGCGTGACCGGCAAGGACACGCTGATCGAACATGGCGGCGAGGGCTTGTACCAGCCGCTCGATCTGCAGATCGCCAAATGCCGAATGAGTGTCGCGGTGCGGGCCGATTTCGATTACGCCAGCGCGGTCAGGCAAGGCTCGCGGATCCGGGTTGCGACCAAATTTACCCAGATCGCGCGCGAGCATTTTTCCGACAAGGGTGTGCACGTCGACCTGATCAAGTTGTATGGTTCTATGGAGCTGGCCCCATTGACCGGACTGGCGGAGGCCATCGTCGATCTGGTTTCCACCGGCAGCACCCTGAAGGCCAATCACCTGGTCGAAGTCGAGGAAATCATGCGCATCTCGGCGCGTCTGGTCGTCAACCAAGCGGCACTGAAGCTCAAGCGCGAACCGATCCGCCAGATCATCGACAGCTTTGGCGCAGCCATCGAGGCGCGCTCATGAGCGAACTCAGGATTCGACGGCTGCGGACTTCGGACGACAGCTTCGAGTCCGATTTCCACGCCTTGCAGCATTGGTCTGAAGAGACGGATCAGGCGATCGAGCAGCGGGTGGCGTCGATCCTCGACGACGTACGCTTGCGCGGCGACGCGGCGGTGCTCGAGTACACCGCGCTCTTCGACGCTGTGCAGGCGTCGACCGTTGCCGAGCTGGAGATCCAGCCGTTTGAACTTCAGGCGGCATTGAACGGCTTGCCGCTCGAGCAGCGCCAGGCGCTCGAGGTCGCTGCGACCCGGGTTCGCAGCTACCACGAGCGACAACTCGAAGCCTGTGGCCGGTCGTGGAGTTACCGAGACGAAGATGGCAGCCTGCTTGGGCAGAAGGTGACGCCGCTCGATCGCGTGGGCATTTATGTGCCCGGCGGCAAGGCGGCTTATCCGTCCAGCGTGCTCATGAATGCGCTGCCGGCCAAGGTGGCCGGTGTCGGCGAAATCGTGATGGTTGTGCCCACTCCGCGCGGCGAACGCAATCGGCTGGTGCTGGCGGCGGCGGCGGTTGCCGGCGTCGATCGGGTATTCACGATTGGTGGGGCCCAGGCAGTGGCCGCGCTGGCCCACGGCACGGCCACGATTGCGCCGGTTGACAAGATCACCGGCCCCGGCAATGCCTATGTGGCCAGCGCGAAGCGGCGCGTCTTCGGCAAGGTCGGCATCGACATGATCGCCGGGCCGAGCGAGATCCTCGTGCTCGCCGACGGCACGACGCCGCCCGACTGGGTCGCGATGGACCTCTTCAGCCAGGCCG
>JBDTQC010000398.1:0-3930 GCA_039932405.1 Ideonella sp. | reverse complement strand
TCGGCTACGACAACGACCTGATGCTCGAGTGCTACATGGGCTGGAACCTCGAATATGCGAAGCGCATGCTGCCCAAGCTGGAGAAGTTCCAGCCGCGCTGGCTGGAGGAACCGGTGATCGCCGACGACATCGACGGCTATGCCGAACTGAATGCGATGAACATCGTGCCGATCTCCGGTGGCGAGCACGAGTTCGGCCTGTATGGCTTCAAGCAGTTGCTGGAACGCAAGGCCGTCAGCGTGGTGCAGTACGACACCAACCGGGTTGGCGGGATCACGATGGCGCACAAGATCAATGCGCTGTGCGAGAGTTATTCGGTGCCGGTGATTCCGCATGCCGGGCAGATGCACAACTACCACCTGACGATGAGCAGCCTGAACTGCCCGATGAGCGAGTATTTCCCCATGTTCGACGTCGAAGTGGGCAACGAGCTTTTCTATTACATATTCGACGGCGAGCCGGTCGCCGAGAACGGGTTCCTGCAGCTCGACGACGACAAGCCGGGCCTCGGACTGAGCTTGAAGACCGAGTTCCTTGATCAGTTCGACATCGTCGAGTGACCAACATGAACAACAGCATATCGACAAGGCCCTACCGTGGGGTGTTCCCGGTGGTGCCGACCACTTTCACCGATGCGGGCGAGCTCGACCTCGCGAGTCAGAAGCGCTGCGTCGACTTCATGATCGACGCCGGCTCGAACGGCCTGTGCATCCTCGCCAACTTTTCCGAGCAGTTCGTGCTGTCGGACGACGAGCGCGAAGTGCTGACACGAGCGATCCTCGAGCATGTGGATGGCCGCGTACCGGTGATCGTCACGACCACCCACTTCGGCACCGGCGTCTGCGCCGCGCGTAGCCGACGTGCACAGGACATGGGCGCGGCGATGGTGATGGTGATGCCGCCGTACCACGGCGCAACCATTCGTGTGCCCGAGCCGCTCGTGGTCGAGTTCTACCAGCGCCTGTCGGATGCCATCGACATTCCGATCATGATCCAGGACGCCCCGGTCAGCGGCACCCCGCTTGCCGCGTCGACACTGGCCCGGATTGCCCGAGAGACCGCCAACGTGCGCTACTTCAAGATCGAAGTGGCGCAGGTGGCAAACAAGCTGCGCGAGCTGATCGCCCTTGGCGGCGAGGCCATCGAAGGCCCGTGGGATGGCGAAGAGGCGATCACACTGCTGGCTGACCTGGATGCGGGTGCCACCGGCGCGATGACCGGCGGCGGCTATCCGGATGGAATCCGCCAGATCCTTGACGCGTACACGGCCGGCCGACGCGAGGAAGCGGTGGCTGCGTATACGCGCTGGCTGCCGTTGATCAACTTCGAGAATCGGCAGGGCGGCATCCTCAGCGCCAAGGCGCTGATGAAGGCGGGCGGCGTGATCGACTGCGAGGCGCCGCGCCACCCGTTCCCGGCGATGCATCCTGCAACCCGTACCGGTCTGCTGGAAGCCGCGCGCCGGCTCGATCCGCTGGTGCTTCGCTGGGCCCGGTGAGCCGCCAGTCACTGACGACGCGCGGGCTGGGGCGCCCTGCAGCGCGCGCCGAGGGCAGCGGCTAGGTCCACACGAAGAGCCTGAACTGTCTTTTCCCGGTGCGAAGCCGGGTGACGCGGTTGCGTCCATGCAGTGTCGGATTCAGGGGCTGACGCCGAAAGTGGAAGTCGGACGCGCTTAATGTGTCGCTAAGTAGGCGCGGCGAAGATGGTTTGGTGCCAGCATTCTTCGACTTCGCTAGTTGTACCTCCGCTGTCATCGGAGCATGCGCGCAATCGGGCAGTTGGTTTCGCTCCCTGAGTGATGGGGTCGGCAGATGCCGTTTCGGACGCTTGCCATGACCGGCGCTGCGACGGTGCCAGTCAGATCCACGCAGGTGAGACAACGGCGTCAGCTGCCAGCAAGGGCATGGGTGTGGTGGCGCATCCTGCTGTTGCTTGCCAGTCTGCAGGCGTCAGCTCACGCACAGGCGCCTCTCGAAGCGCCGCTTCCCGGTTTTGCCGAGCTTGAAGCGGCTGGCGTCAAGTTCGGCGAGATCCGGATCGTTGCGGACGACATCTTCGACACGAGCGACCCGAGGGAAGACAGGCTGCTGTTTCGATGGGCCAATTCACTGCACATCCAGACGCGGCCGAGCGTCATCCGACGCGCCCTGCTGTTCAAGAGCGGGGAGCGGGTGTCGGAACGACTGATCGACGAGACCGAACGCCTGCTGCGCAGCAACCGCTATCTCTACGATGTGCAGTTTCGCCCGGTCGCCGTTCACGACGGCGTGGTCGACATCGAGGTGCGGACACGAGACACCTGGTCGCTGGATCCGGGTTTCAGCGTGGGGCGCTCGGGCGGCAGCAACTCCACCGGCATCCACCTCAAGGAATACAACCTGTTTGGCACCGGAACCTCGGTCAGCTTCGGACATTCCAGCAACGTCGACCGCTCGAGCAATGAATTCCAGTTTGGCAGCGACCGTGCATTCGGCACGTGGACCTCGATCAACCTGAGCCACGCAAGCAACAGCGATGGCCGGCGCGATGCGGTTTCCATCGTACGTCCTTTCTTTGCACTGGACTCGCGCTGGACAGCGGGCGTGACCGCATCGAACGACGATCGCATCGATGCGATCTACAACGCTGGCAACGTGAGCAGCCAGTACCGTCACCGGCAGGCTCTGGCCGAAGCCTTCGCGGGATGGTCGCCAGGCCTGGTGGACGGCTGGGTCCAGCGCTACACCCTCGGCATGGGTTTTCAGAAGAACACCTATGCGCCCGAACCCGGTCTGGTTGCACCGGCTCGGCTGCCTGTCGATGAAAAGCTGGTAGCGCCGTTCGTTCGTTATGCACTGATCGAAGATCGCTACAGCCGGGAATTGAACCGCAACCTGGTTGGTCGGCCCGAGTTTTTCGCCCTCGGATTGACGTCGACCATTCAGTTGGGCTGGGCATCCACCGGCCTCGGTTCGAGCCGTGATGCACTGCTCTACGCCGGCACGATCAGCCGCGGCTTCGAGCCGGTCGCGGGTCATACCTTGATCGCGTCGGGAATCATCACGGGCCAATACAGCGGCGGGCAGATCCGGCGTCAGCGCGTGGGTGCCCAGGCGCAATACTACCTTCCGCAAAGTTCGCGCTGGTTGTTCTTCGCCTCGGCGGCGGCCGATCTGCTGACCCGCCCGGACCCCTCGGATACCCTGCTGCTGGGCGGCGACAACGGCCTTCGCGGCTACCCCTTGCGCTACCAGGGCGGCAGTCGACGCGCCTTGCTCACGGTAGAGGAGCGCTTCTACACCGACCTGTATATCTGGCGGCTGTTCCGAGTCGGTGGAGCGGCCTTCTTCGATACCGGGCGGGCGTGGGGCGGCGGCGACAACAACACGCTCAACCCGGGCTGGCTCAGCGATGTGGGTGTCGGTTTGCGCATCGTGAGTGCGCGCTCGGCATTCAGCAATGTGCTGCACGTCGACATCGCCTTGCCGTTGAATGCGACAGCAGACGTCAAGAAGATCCAGTTTCTGGTCAAGACCAAGACAAGCTTTTGAGGCGCTGGCGGCGCTCGCGCAAGCCCGGGTTGGCCAAGTGGTGCGCTACAACACCTTCACCCGCATTGCCCGACCGCGCCGCACGCCGTGCAGAACTCGCAGCCGTCGCGCTGGATCACGGTGGCGTTGCCACATTCGCTGCAGACCTTGCCGGCCAGCACGCGGCTGCGTTCGGGGCCGGTGCCGGACGATTCCAGCACACCCATGTCGCGCACCGGGAAGCCTTCTTCGGTCAACACGCCGAGCATCGCGTAGCGGTGGATGATCAACCGCGCCATGTAGGCCACTGTCGAAGGCCAGGTCTGCTGGCGGCGCTCGCCGTTCGGCAGGCCGGGCACGAACGCCATGAAGTGGCCGAGCGGCTCGGCGTAGTTCAGCAGCTTGCGCAGCTTCATGC
>JBDTQC010000397.1:0-3947 GCA_039932405.1 Ideonella sp. | reverse complement strand
TGGTCTCCGCCGTCTCGCGATCGACTACGCCCCGCCGGCCGAAGGCATGCTTGTCGGTCGCCTGCCTGCGCTGCATGTGGGCCAGCTGATTCAGGTCAGACTCACGTCCACGGACGTGGAGCGCGGCTTCATCGATTTCGCCATCGTGCAGTCCTGAGGTGACATCATCGATTCGCAGCGCCGCAGGTTGTTCGTGCATGGAGTGACCCGTCGGCGAACAGTCAACAAACTGGTCAAATCCGGCTAGAAGCTCCATTCGGCAGGCAGGCGCGGTCAGCCTTCGGGCTTGACCACCAGCGCGACGCGGGCCGCGACGGGTCTCAGCGCTTCCGCTATCGATAGCATGGCCACGCGCGCGTACTGGTGACGGAACATGGTTGCGCTGCACACGTACTCGACCACCTCGGCGCGGTTACCAGGTCTGACCGGCACGCCGAGTGCACTGACCGACCGGTGCATGTAGCCATCGTCCAACCCCCAGCCAATGCGTCTGGCCTGGCGCGCCTGTGTCATTAGCGTCGCCATGCTCAGCGGCCGCTGCCATTGAACTTCATCGAAGGCCGCCTGGCGCTGCTGATCGGTGAGGCCGCCATGCAATGCCATGATGCGGCCCATGCCGCCCACCAGCAATGGCAGCTTCTGGCCGATCGGCATCTGGATGTTCACCGCGTTATTGCAGGTGGCCACCGCGACCAGTTCCATTCGCGTCGGCGAGCGCCGATGCCAGATCGTCACCGTGAGTTTCCAGCGGTCTGCGATCGCCTGCATCATCGGCATGACCGGGCTGAGATCGGGTAAACGCGACATCAGTCGGTGCGCCAAGGCACGCATGCTCGCGCCGATCACGTAGCGCTTGTGGTCGTCCGACATGTCGAGGTAGCCGGCGCTGACCAAGGTCTTCACCACATTGAAACAGGTGCTTGGATTGAGCGCCAGCGACCGCGCCGCCTCGGCGGTGCTCCAAGGCTCACCGCGGTCGACCGCATAGCTGATCAGGCGCATCGTGGTTTGCGTCGCACCGACCGGTTTGCCCGCAGGCAACCGGACATCTTGCTTGTGCAGAACGCTGCCTTCGACGCGCCCGAGGCGCCGATGCACTTCAGTCTTGGCTGATGCTGGCATTTTCTATAGAGATTTACTTCGTCTCCATACAGAATAACATTTGACAGTGCCGGCGTCGACTTTCAGAATGCATCGAACAAAGCGGCCTCGCCCGACGCCTTGGCCGCGAAACCAACCATTCCAACGGAGACAACATGTCGGGCAAACTGGATGGAATTCGTGTCATCGACATGAGCCGCGTGCTCGCCGGGCCGCTGGCGGGCCAGATGCTGGCCGACCTCGGCGCCGAGGTCATCAAGATCGAACAGCCAGGCAGCGGTGACGAGGCACGCCGTTACGGCCCGCCATTCCATGGCGACCAGGGGGCCGGCGAGACATCGTTCTTCCTGGCCGCCAACCGGAACAAGCTGTCGGTCACGATCGACTTCGCATCCCTCACCGGCCAACGCCTTCTGACCGATCTGGTGCAAGGCGCCGATGTGCTGATCGAGAATTTCCGGGTCGGCACACTGGCACGCCATGGCCTCGACTACGAAACGCTCTGCGCCATCAACCCGGGCCTGGTCTACTGCTCGCTGACCGGCTTCGGCCAGACCGGCCCGTATGCGCAGCGACCAGGCTACGACGCGATCTTCCAATCGATGGGTGGCCTGATGAGCAGCATCGGCTATCCCGATGATCACCCGTTCGGCGGCCCGATGCGAACCGGCTTGTCGATCACCGACGTCATCACCAGCCTTTACGCCGACATCGCAATCGTCGCGGCTCTGCACGGGCGTGCGGCCAACGGCGGAAAGGGCGAGCACATCGACATCGCACTGCTCGACTCGACTGTCGCCGCCATGTCGCACTACGCGATGTACTACCTGATCTCGGGGCAGGTGCCGCCGCGCCGCGGCAATGCGGGCAACGGCGGAGTACCGTCGCAACTGTTCCGCTGCCTGGATGGCGCGCTCGTGCTGACGGTCGGCAACGATGCACAGTTCGCGCGTCTGTGTGGCGTGCTCGGCTGTGCCGACCTTGCCACCGATACCCGCTTCGCGAGCGGCATCGAGCGCATCCGTCACCGCGACACACTGCTGCCAATGCTCGAGTCGATGTTTGCCGATCGCACAGTCACTCACTGGCTGACTGCGCTCGAGAAGGCCGACATTCCTTCGGGCGCGATCAACGACATGGCCCAGGTTTTCGCCGATCCGCAGGTCGCGGCGCGTGGCTTGCGCCAGACCGGCACGAACGGCGCACCCGATTCGGTGGCCAACCCGATCCGGTTCCGCCATCAGCCGGTTGATCGCCATGAGCCGGCGCCGGCACTCGGTGCGCACACCGACGAGGTGCTGGGGCGCTGCCTGGGCCTGAGCCGTGCCGATCTGGACAGCCTGCGCGCGCAGTCGGTAATCTGAAACACCTGACCGTCAATCCGCCAACCTAAGCATCCACGGAATCACCCATGTCCATTCGAATGTCCGACCAACAGCAGGCTCTGGTCGATCAGGTCAAGCGCTTCGCGCTGCGCGAGATCGTGCCGGGCCTGCGCGAGGCCGACCACGATCCCGACTATGGCCGCAAGCTGATGGCGTCACTCGGCCAAGCCCGCCTGCTGGGATTGAACATCCCCGAGACGTATGGCGGCGTAGGGTTGCCACAGCTCGATTCTGCGATGTGCATCGAGGAGATGGCCAGACACAGCCTTGACGCCGCCGGCTTCATGTCAGCCGCCAGCCTCGGGCAGGCCTACTACATCTACGCCTTCGGCACGGAAGCGCAACGCATGCGCTACCTCCCGGACATCTGCGCGGGCAAGTACACGGTGGCCATCGGCATCACCGAACCTGGCGCCGGAACCGCATCGACCGCGTTGACCACGCGTGCCCGCACCAGCGGCGACCAGATCATTCTCGATGGTCGCAAGCACTACGTATCGAACGCTCCGCTGGCCGGCCTGTTCATCATCTACGGCCGCGTCAGCAGCGCGCCACGGGCGAAAGGGATCGGTGCGGTGCTGGTCGAACGGGACACGCCAGGCTTCACCATCGACCGACTGAGCGAGAACATGGCAGGCCACTACCAAGCCGACCTGCTGTTTCAGGAGTGCGCGGTACCGGCATCGAATCTGCTGGTCGGCGAACGCGGCTTTGCTGAATTGACCAACTGCTACAACCTCGAGCGCTGCGGCGGGACCGCGCTGGTTCTGGGCACGGCGATCGGCGCCTATGACATCGCACTCGAACATGTGCGCATGCGCGAGCAGTTCGGCCGTGCATTGGTCGATTTCCAGGCGGTGCAGCTCAAGCTGGCCGACATGGCGATCCAGATTCAGGCCGCCCGGCTGATGCTGTATCACGCGTTGTCTGCCGGCGACGGCTGGCCCGACGCGATGGAGTCGTCGATGGTGAAGGTGTTCGGCAACGAAACCGCCAAAAGCATCGCCGACACCGCCATCCAATTGATGGGCGGCGCCGGCTACCTGCGGGAAACCGGCGTCGAGCGACGCTACCGATATGTCAGGGGCTATTCGATTGCCGGCGGTCCTCTCGACATCCATCGCACGATGATCGCCGGCTGGCTCACCAATCGGCGCTTCAGCCAGTGGCCCGAAGAAGCCCCCTCCCTCTGATTCAAAGTGCAACCAGCCGCAACGAGCGGCACAACAAAGCAGGAGACATGACATGACTTTCAAGCAACACTCCAGGCTCAAGCTCGGCACAGTCGCCGCCTGTGCGCTGTCACTCGGCGCAGCAGTCGTCGCACCGGTCGCGCGTGCCGCCGACGAGCGGCCCAAGATCACGATCGCGGTGGGCACCACGGTGATCGACGCCTCGCAAGCCAACAACACATCGATCCCGATCTACACCAAATGCTGGGAGAAGGAAGGCCTGGACGTG
>JBDTQC010000396.1:0-3952 GCA_039932405.1 Ideonella sp. | reverse complement strand
CACTCGGTCAGTTTCGCCCAACTCAGCCCGGCATCGAACGACTCGTGAACGCCGCCGCTCGACATCGCGAACAGCAGGTGCGACGCATCCCGTGGGTCGACGATGATCGAATGCAGCTTCGGCCCGTCGGGTGTGCCGTCCTGAGGCGAGCCCATCCACTCGCGAAACTGCGCATCGTCGTTGACTGAAGGCAAGGGCGTCCAGTTCACGCCACCGTCCTTCGAGTGGAAAAGGCCTTGCGGCGAGGTCCCTGCATACCAGCTTCCGGGCGCGCTCGGGTGCCCTGGAGTCAGCCAGAAGGTGTGGTCGACCGAGCGTCCTGGCAAGCCGTTGGTCGGCTTCGCGAAGGCCGGTGGTTGCTGCGCCTCCTTCCAGGTCTTGCCGAGATTGGTCGAGCGGAGGATGGTCGGGCCCAGGTGGCCGGTCTTGGCCGCGGCCAGCAGCGTCCGGCCGTCGCGCGGGTCCAACATCAGGTGGCTGATGGTATGGCCGAGAAAATGGGGACCATCGCTGGTCCAGGTCTGGCGCTTCAAATCAGCGTGGAATAGCCAGGCGCCTTTGCGGGTGGCGACCATCACGACGAGTCGGGACGCGCCGCCGGCGTTGCGAGCCGTGGCGGCCCTTTTCAGGATTGGAGATGGGGCTGCTGCTTGGCTCATGCTGGTTCTCCGACAACGCTGCCGCTTGTTGCAGCGTACTGTGGTCCAACCCGGATATGGCGCCCGGGGCGCCGGCAAATCCATGGGTCCGTGCTGCTACGACGATCGAAGGCACATGGTTTCGACACGCTTTCGGCAGGTTGCCGATGGGTGAGCCGAGTCATAACGCACGAGTATCCGGCAGCGGCTACACTCGCGACACTGTGCAACTGGCGATGAGGCCGCATCACGGCCCGAGGTGGTGAACCACTGGGGAGCACGGTCGGCGCTTGTTTTGCAACGCCGTTACGCCGTTCGCCTGGGCAGCCCGTGGCATGAAAGCGTCTTCCTGAAAGGCGTGACTGCGCACTGCAACGCTGCCACGGGTCTTCTGAACGAAGAGGACTGCCGCCATGTTTGATCGCACCACATCCACCATCCAACAGGTCGACCCGGAGATCTGGGCGGTGGTCCAGAAGGAAAACGCGCGTCAGGAAGCGCACATCGAATTGATCGCCTCGGAGAACTATGCCTCGCCGGCCGTGATGGCCGCCCAGGGCACCCAGCTGACGAACAAATACGCCGAGGGTTACCCCGGCAAACGCTACTACGGCGGCTGCGAATATGTCGACATCGCCGAGCAACTGGCGATCGACCGCCTGAAAACCCTGTTCGGTGCTGAACATGCCAACGTGCAGGCCAACTCGGGCTCGCAAGCCAATCAGGCCGTGTTCTTCGGATTGCTGCAGCCCGGTGACACCATCATGGGCATGAGTCTGGCCGAAGGTGGCCACCTGACGCACGGCATGGCGCTGAACATGAGCGGCAAATGGTTCAAGGTCGTCAGCTACGGACTCGACGCGAATGAAGTGATCGATTACGAGCAGATGGAGCGACTGGCCCATGAACACAAGCCGAAGCTGATCATTGCCGGCGCCTCGGCGTACAGCCTGCGCATCGATTTCGAGCGATTTGCAAAGGTCGCGAAGGATGTGGGCGCCTTCTTCATGGTCGACATGGCGCACTACGCCGGCCTGATTGCGGGTGGCGTCTATCCGAATCCGGTGCCATTCGCCGATGTAGTGACCTCGACGACACACAAGGGCCTGCGCGGGCCGCGCGGCGGCATCATCGTCACCAATCGCGAGGACATCGCGAAGAAGATCAACAGCGCAATCTTTCCGGGCATTCAGGGCGGGCCGCTGATGCATGTGATCGCCGCCAAGGCGGTCGCGTTCAAGGAAGCCTTGAGTCCGGAATTTCGGGTCTACCAGCAGCAGGTGGCGAAGAATGCGGTGGTACTGGCCAACACGCTGATCGAGCGCGGATTGCGCATCGTCAGCGGCCGCACGGAAAGCCATGTGATGCTGGTCGATCTGCGCCCCAAGGGCCTGACCGGCAAGGAAGCGGAAGCCCTCCTCGGCCAGGCTCACATGACCTGCAACAAGAACGGCATCCCGAACGATCCGCAAAAGCCGATGGTGACCAGCGGAATCCGCCTGGGTACCCCGGCGCTGACGACACGGGGCTTCAAGGAAGAGCAGACCCGGCTGACCGCCAATCTGATCGCCGACGTGCTCGACAAGCCGGACCAGGAAACGATCGCCACCGTGCTGTCCAAGGTGGCCGCCTTGACGCGCGACTTCCCGGTCTACCGATGAAATCGAATGCCCGCCGGCGCGGCGATCCTCGACCGGGCTGAGCGATGCGTTGCCCGTTCTGCAGCCATCTGGAAACGCAAGTCGTCGAGACCCGGGAATCGGATGAAGGCGACGTGGTCAGGCGCCGCCGGCGCTGCCAATCGTGCGACAAGCGATTCACCACCTACGAGCGTGCGGAAATCGCCTTGCCGACGGTCGTCAAGAAGGACGGCACGCGCGCTGAATTCGACATCAGCAAGATGCGCGCGTCGATGTCGCTGGCGCTGCGCAAGCGGCCGGTCAGCGTCGAGCAGATCGATGCGTCGATCGAGCGCATTCAGGACAAGCTGCTGAACAGCGGGGCACGTGAAATTGCGTCCACCAAACTGGGCGAACTGGTGATGCGCGAACTCAAGCGGATGGACAAGATCGCCTATGTCCGCTTTGCGTCGGTCTATCGCCGATTCGAGGATGTCGACGAATTCCGCCAGTTGATCCGCGACATCTGAACAAGACCGGCTGGTTCGTACAGTCGCTCTGAAGGGGCGGGTCCAGCCAGTCGCATCCTCGCGCTCCACCCCACTGGGAGGGATGCTCGGGCTGATCGGCACTTTTTATATTCGATCGCATCGCCACACCAGGAGGATGCGATGCCCGAGCCGAGTTTCACCAGCCTGCGCCCCGGCGTGCAGCGCGGCTTCACGCTGATCGAGATCTCGATCGTCCTCGCATTGATTGCATTGACCTTGTCGATCGCCGTGCCGGGCTTCGCTGCAATTCACGAACGCCAGAGACTGCGCGGTGCCGCGGCCGAGCTGGCATCCGATCTGCAGTGGATGCGCAGCCAGGCCCTGGCCCGCAACGAATCGATGCGCCTGAGTCTCTATCAAGTCGACGGTGGCAGCTGCACCGTCGTCCACACCGGTAACCGGAACGACTGCCGCTGCGAAAGTCAGGGGGTGGCGATCTGCGAAGGGAGCGCCCAGGCGCTGAAAACCAGCCACTGGCAGACGCGCGAGAAAATCAGCGTGCAGGCGAATATCGCGTCGATGGCGTTCGATCCCGCGCAAGGCACGGTGACGCCGACCGGCAGCATCCGTGTCGTCGACAGCCGAGGCGGCGGCATCACGCATGTCGTCAACATCCTCGGGCGGATCCGGTCGTGCTCGCCCTCAGCGGCAATCAGCGGCTTCCAGGCCTGCTGAATCGACCAATCGGACCCAAGCGATGAAAGCGCTCGATCGATCGCGCAGTCGTCGGAGAACGACGGGCTGGACGCTGGTCGAATTGATGATCGGGCTGGCATTGACCGCCATTCTGACCAGCCTGAGCTACCCGAGCTTCAGGTCGATCATTCTGCGCATCCACCGCGGCGACGCCTTGGCGTCGCTGGGGCATGTCCAAATGCAACAGCAGCGCTACCGCAGCAACCGGCCGAGTTTCGCCACGCTGAGTGAACTTGGGGTTGCGACAACAACTGCCAGCGGCCGCTATCGGCTGGAGGACCAGGCAGCGCCGACTGCTGCCGGATTCCTCATCCTGGCCAGCGCGTTGGGTACGCAGGCTGCCGACCTGCCGTGCACCCACTTGCTGCTGGAGGTCAGCGGCGCCGATACCCGGATGGCATCGGGTCCGGACTCGAATGTGAGCAATGGCGAGTCGGAAAACCTGCGC
>JBDTQC010000395.1:0-3976 GCA_039932405.1 Ideonella sp. | reverse complement strand
GAAGACATCGCGCGCGTGCGCACGCTGGCGCTGGCGGCGCGCGCCAGGCGGCGCACGCCAGTGAAGCGAGCAGCTGTGAAGGCGGCGGCGGTCAAGCCACCCCGCGAGAAGGTCGTGAAGAAGGCGGCGCCGCGCAAGCAGTCGGCCCGTGGCAGGGCTGCGACGAGTCGTGCTTGAAGCCGTCACTCGGCGCGGCTGAGGCGTCGTTGGGCCGCAGCCGGTCGACGCTTTAGAGTACAGGGGTACTCCAGCGCCGCGCGATGTCTCTGCCGACACCTCAGATCCTGCGTTATGTGAATTGGCTGGCCCGCCACCGCGGTCTTTCCTTTGATCCGACGAGCTTCGAAGGCTATGACGCGATGTGGCGCTGGTCAGTCGATGACCTGCCGGCGTTCTGGGCGTCGATCTGGGACTATTTCGAGATCGAATCGCCGACTCCGCACGGCGCCGTATTGAGCGACGCGGTGATGCCCGGCGCGCGCTGGTTCAGCGGCGCACAGGTCAATTACGCACAACAGGTGTTTCGTCACACCGAGGCGGCCGACGCGGCCGGCCAGCCGGCGATCGTGTTCCAGAACGAGGTGATGCAGCAACGCGGCGAGTTGCTGGAGATCAGCTGGCGCGAGCTGCGCCGCCAAGTCGCCTCGCTGGCGGCGCATCTGCGCCGACTCGGCATCACACCCGGCGACCGGATCTGCGCCTTCATGCCCAATACGCCACAGACCGCGGTCGCCTTTCTGGCGGCGGCCAGTGTCGGTGCGGTCTGGTCGGTCTGCTCGCCCGACATGGGGCCGGTGGCGGTGCTCGACCGTTTTCGGCAGATCGAACCGAAGCTGCTGATCGCCTGCGACGGCTATGTCTACGGTGGCGTCGAGCACGACCGGCTGCCGCTGGTGCGCCAGTTGGCCGACGCTTTGCCGAGCCTGCGCCATCTGGTGTTGTGGTCTTACCTCGGCGCTGTCGAAGCCGAGGGCCAGCTCGGCGACGAACGCCGTGAGCTGCATGATTTAGACACGCTGACGGCCGACGAGGCATCGCTCGAGCCGACCTGGGTGCCGTTCGATCATCCGCTGTGGGTGGTGTATTCGAGCGGTACCACCGGTCTGCCGAAGGCGATCGTGCATGGCCACGGTGGCGTGATGGTCGAGGCGCTGAAGCTGGGTGTGCTGCACAACAATTGCGGCTCCAGCGCCGCTACCGCAGACCGTTTCCACTGGTACTGCGCCACCAGCTGGATCATGTGGAATTGCCAGATCAACGGCCTGCTCGGCGGTACGACAATCTGCCTGTTCGACGGCAGCCCGGCCGGCCGGCAAGGCGCCGCCGACTGGTCCGCGTTGTGGCGTTTCGTGGCAGCCGCGCGGGTCACATTCTTCGGCGCGGGAGCGGCATTTTTCTCGAGTTGTCTGAAAGCCGGAGTCGAACCAGCCAGGCTGGCAGATCTGTCGAAGTTGCGCGCCGTCGGTTCGACCGGTTCGCCGCTGGCGATCGACTGTTATCACTGGATCTGGTCGCAGCTTCCGAAGGTCGACGGACATGACATCTGGCTGACCGCGATTTCCGGCGGCACCGATTTCGCCGGCGCCTTCGTGGCCGGCCTGCCAACGCTGCCGGTGATCGCGGGTGAAATGCAGTGTCGCTGCCTGGGGGCGGCGGTCGAGGCCTGGGACGACCAGGGCCAACTGCTGATCGACGAAGTGGGCGAGCTGGTCTGCGTCAAGCCGATCCCGTCGATGCCGCTGTATTTGTGGAACGATCCCGACAACGCGCGTTACCTGAGCAGCTATTTCGAGATGTGGCCGAGTATCTGGCGGCACGGCGACTGGATCCGCATCACGCCGCGTGGCGGCGCAATCATTTACGGCCGCAGCGATGCGACGATCAACCGCCATGGCATCCGCATGGGCACCGCCGAGCTGTACCGCGCGGTCGAGGTGCTGCCCGAAGTGCTCGACAGCCTGGTCGTCGACCTCGAATACCTGGGCCGCGAAAGCTGGATGCCATTGTTCGTCGTGTTGCGCGATGGCTCGACGCTCGATGTCGTGTTGACGCGCCGGCTGAAAGACGCCATCAAGGAGGCCTTGTCGGCCCGCCATGTGCCCAACGAGATCTTCCAGGTCGACGCGATCCCGCGCACCCTGAGTGGCAAGAAGATGGAGCTGCCGGTCAAGAAGCTGTTGATGGGAACGCCGGCAGATCAGGTTTTCAAGCGCGATGCCATGGCCAATGCACACGCGGTGGATTGGTTCGTCGATCTGGCGCGGCGCCGGGCGGCTGTCGGAGAGGGCCCATGATGAGCGGCCTGCTGACCACCGGCCAGATGCTTGGCCTGATCGCCGCTGCGTTGATCGGCTTCTGGATCGTCGGCGCCTACAACCGCCTGGTGCGGCTGCGCACCTCGATCCACGAGGCCTATGCGGCGATGGAGGCGCAGATCCGCCAGCGCGATGAACTGCTAGCGGCGTGGACCAGCGAGCTGCGCCAGGTGTTCGACGATTCGGCACAAGTCGACGGCGTCGAGGCCGCTGCAGCGCGATTTCTTCAGACCGCCGAGCTGGCGCGGCAGCGGCCGAGTGCGGCGCCGGCGGTGGCGAATCTGGCGCTTGCCGAGGCGGCACTGGTGACGGCGCGCGGCCAGCTCGCTGCAGCCCTGCCGTCCCATGTCAACCGGCCGACGCTGAGCCAGCGTGCCGGCGATCTGTCGGGCCTGGGGGATCGGATCCTGGCGGTCGATTCGACCCTGGCTTTTGCGCGCCAGCAGTTCAATGCCGCTGCCGAGGTCTACAACGCCGCGCTGGCGCAGTTTCCGACCACGCTGATCGCCGCCTTGTTCGGGTTCCAGGCAGCGGGGACGTTCTAGTACGCGGTCGGGGTTCTAGGAGGCTGTCGGGCTTTGGGTCGGGCGCGCGTTGACCCTGGAAACGGGCTCAGCCTAGGCGCAAAGCGCAGTCATGCCGGGCGGCATGGCGAGCATTTGCAACGACGGATCAGCCCGTTTCCAGGGTCAACCCGCAGGGCCGGGGAGATTTTCGGCGCCAGCCGTCGTTGCCGGCTCGTTGTGTGGCTCGCCACACGCCTCACCGGTCGCCTAGCCTGGCGCCGAAACTCTCCCCGGCGCGGGCCCGACCCAAAGCCCGACAGCCTCCTAGCTTTGCCCGATCACCGCCGCGCTGGCCACCAGCTCGTTGAACAAGGCCATCGACGCCGCCCCCGGCAATGAAAACGGATCGAGCACGGCGGTTTCGGAATATTTGATCAGCTGAGCCGGATTCAGCCGTTGCAGGTTGACCTGGCCCATCGCCCAGCCTTCGAAGCGGCGTTCACCGATTTCTTCGAAGCTGAGCAGACACACGTCGTGGTGCCGAGGGTCCGCTGCGATCCGGTTGTACAGACTGCTGACCTGCGTTCGCCCGCCTTCCAGCACCTGCAGGAACACCCCGCCCGACAGGCACAACACGCCGGTCACGCCTTGGCGCGGGTTGTTGGCCTTCGATTTCTTCAAGATCGCAACCAGTTCGTCGTGCGCCAGTTGGTCGGTGGCGCGGCTCGCATACATCAGGCGGACAAGCATCAGAATTCCTTGCTCAGTTCTTCTGGGACAGCAGCGACAGGAACTCGCGCCGCAGATTGGCGTCCTTCAGGAACGCGCCGCGCATCACGCTGTTCGTCATCTTCGACTCGTTGTCCTTGACGCCACGCCATTGCATGCAGAAATGGTCGGCCTCCATCACGATTGCCAGGCCGTCGGGTTTGACGCGGTCTTGCAGTTCGTCGGCCAGCATCGTGACGGCTTCTTCCTGGATTTGCGGGCGTCCCATGATCCATTCGCAGATGCGCGAATATTTCGACAGCCCGATCAGGTTGGAGTGTTCGTTCGGCAGCAGCCCGATCCAGACCTTGCCGATGATCGGGCACAGGTGGTGGCTGCAGGCGCTGCGCACGGTGATCGGGCCGACGATCATCAGCTCGTTCAGGC
>JBDTQC010000394.1:0-4004 GCA_039932405.1 Ideonella sp. | reverse complement strand
CGCTTCGCCGATTTCCATGCGGCCAAGCCGGTGGATCATTCCGATGCGGCCGATCAAGATCGGTGATGTCGAGCAATTCGGATCAGGCTTCGTCGAGGTCAATCCGAACTCCAAGATTCCGGCGCTGCTGGATTGCAGCGCGAGCCCGCCGATCAGGGTCTTCGAATCGGGTGCCATCCTGCTGTATCTGGCCGAAAAATTCGACGCCTTCTTGCCGACGCAGGCGGCGCGTCGTGCCGAGTGCCTGTCCTGGTTGTTCTGGCAGATGGGCAGTGCGCCGTATCTGGGCGGCGGTTTCGGCCACTTCTTTGCGTATGCGCCGACCAAGATCGAATACGCGATCGATCGCTACGCGATGGAGGTCAAGCGGCAGCTCGACGTGCTCGACCGTCGCCTGGCTGACAGCGCCTTTCTCGCCGGTGACGACTACACGATCGCCGACATCGCCGTCTGGCCCTGGTACGGCGCCCTGTCTAAAGGCCTGTTGTATGACGCTGGCGAATTCCTGCAGGTTCAGGATTACGTCAATGTGCAGCGCTGGACCAACAAGATCGCCGAGCGACCCGCGGTGCGTCGTGGCAGGATAGTCAACCGATCCTGGGGTGAAGCGTCGAGCCAGTTGCACGAGCGCCACGACGCCAGTGATTTCGACACGCGCACGCAGGACAAGCTCGGCTGACAACACGGGCCGCTGCGTTCTTGCTCGATGGCTTGTATACTGTGATTTCATCCAGTATCGGAGCCGTCATGCGAATCGCTTATCGCCAGAATTACGCCCCCAGGCCCTTGTTGCACCTGCCCAACTGGGTCAGCCGAATCTGGCGTTGGCTGTGAGTGCTGGCGGCTTTGTAAGCCTTGGTTTCGACAGTCGGAGGGTTCCGACGTCAGGAAGGGCAGGGGGCTGATTTTCGACCTCCCTTTGATTGCGCATCATCTCCTCACCGGTTCACGTCAGTCGGACGTGTGCCAACAAACAACTTGGATGGCCATCGGCCAACCGCGGTTCCACAAGGAGTGATGAACATGACACGCCAATTCAACCTGAAAATTGCCAGCGCCGCGATCGCCGGTGCGTTTGCCTTGATGCCGCTGATCGGACATGCAGCCGATACCGCCAGCAAGACCGGCGCTGAAATGAATGGCCACAAGACCATGCCCGCCGCCAACCACAGCAACGCATCCGATCACATGGTGTTCAGTGACCGCGAAAACTTCAAGCCCTGGTCGAACGAGAAGGATCAGCTCAAAGCGATGCTGAAGCCTGGCCAGGACAAGGCGTCGTACACAAAGACGCTGACCGACAACGGCTATCAGATCACATCGATCAACGCAGACAAGCCGGAATATGTCGAGTACGAAGTCGTCAAGGGCGGCAACAGCTACGAGGTGCAGCTCACTTTTGACAATGGCAGCCACATGGGCAAGAAGGTCGACATCGATTCCAATCTGTGGCGCGCTGATGCGACGAAGGCGGCGATGCGCGGCGACAAGATCGAGTCCGCGACAAGCTACGTCGCTTCGAACGAGCGCTTCAGTGATCGATCACGCATGAAGGGTTGGAACGGCGAGAAGGATCGCCTGGAAAAAGCACTGCCGCCCGGTCAAGGCAAGGCGGCTTATGCGGCTGAGCTGAAGAAGCTGGGATATCAGATCACCTCGACCAATGAAAACAAGAAAGACTACGTCGAGTACGAAATCGTGAAGGGTGACAACAGCTACGAAGTGCAGATCGATCTGGAAGCCGGCAAGGGCAAGAAGGTCGATGTAACAAGCAACATGTGGCAATCGGAAGCCACCGAAAAAGCGCTGGCCATGCATACCAAAAAGTAAGCACAACGCGAGATCGCGTCACAGGCTGCAGCTGAAAGGTTGCAGCCTTTTTGTTTTCGTCAAAGCCTTGCCAAGGGTTTCTACCGATATATCGGAAGCATGCACGATCAGTATACTGAATCTCGGCCAGTTCGAATCCGGAAACCGGCCCCACGATTGGCCATTTCAGAAGGAGCTCGTCCCATGTTTACCAAGAATGCGTGGTATGTCGCCTGCACGCCCGAAGAGATCGACGACAAACCGCTGGGGCGCAGGATCTGCGGCGAGAGCCTCGTCATTTACCGCGGCCCCGAGGGCAAGGTTGCCGCGCTGGAGGATTTCTGTCCGCACCGGGGCGCGCCACTTTCGCTCGGGCGGGTCATCGAGGGCAAGCTGGTGTGCGGCTACCACGGCCTCGAGATGGGCTGCGACGGCAAGACCATCGCAATGCCAGGCCAGCGGGTGCGTGGCTTTCCGGCAATCCGTGCCTTTGCTGCGCTCGAACGCCACGGCTTCATCTGGGTCTGGCCAGGTGACCAGGCACTGGCCGACGAGGCCGCGATGCCGGTGCTTGAATGGTCCGAAGATCCGGCCTGGGCGTATGGCGGCGGCATGTACCACGTGGCTTGCGATTACCGCCTGATGATCGACAACCTGATGGACCTGACGCACGAAACCTACGTGCATGCCACCAGCATCGGCCAGCCCGAAATCGATGAGACACCGACCAAGACCGTCAGCGAGGAGAACTCGGTCGTCACCAGCCGCCACATGGAAAACATCATGGCGCCGCCGTTCTGGCGTCTGGCCTTGCGCGGCAATCATCTGGCCGACGACGTGCCGGTCGATCGCTGGCAGATCTGCCGCTTCACGCCGCCCAGCCACGTGATGATCGAGGTCGGTGTCGCACATGCCGGGCATGGCGGATATCACGCTGATCCAAAGGTCAAGGCGTCGAGCATCGTGGTCGACTTCATCACGCCGGAAACCGAGACGTCGATCTGGTATTTCTGGGGCATGGCGCGCAATTTCAATCCGAACGACAAGGCCTTGACCGCCAGCATCCGTGAAGGGCAGGGCAAGATCTTCAGCGAAGACCTCGAAATGCTCGAGCGTCAGCAAAAAAACCTGCTGGCTCATCCCGATCGGCAACTGCTGAAGCTCAACATCGACTCGGGTGGTGTGCAGTCGCGCCGGATGATCGATCGTATCCTCGAGCAAGAGCAACAAGCTGCTTCGGCCCGCGCCTGAGGTCTCGAATGAACACCGCTGATTTGCAGGTGCGCGTCGTGCGCAAGGTGTCCGAGGCGCTCGACATCTCGAGCTTCGAACTGGTCAATGTCGATGAGCGCCCGCTGCCGGCGTTTTCAGCCGGATCGCACATCGATGTCCATTTGCCGAACGGGCTGACCCGTCAATATTCCTTGTGCAACAACCCGAGTGAAGGTCATCGCTACCTGATCGGTGTGTTGCGCGATGCGGCTTCGCGCGGTGGCTCGTTGGCCATGCACGAGCTGGTCAAAGAGGGAGACGTGCTGCACATCAGCACGCCGAAAAACCACTTTCCGCTGGCGCACGAAGCCAGCCATTCGATTCTGCTGGCCGGTGGCATCGGTGTAACGCCGATCCTGTGCATGGCCGAGCGGCTGGCCATCGCCGGTGCATCGTTCGAACTGCACTACTGCACGCGCTCGGCGGAGCGAACCGCCTTTCGCGAACGGATCGCATCCTCGAGTTTTGCGTCGCGCGCGGCCTTTCACCACGACGATGGGCCGTCCGAGCAGAAGCTCCGCATCGATGAGTTGCTGAAGCCGGTGCGTCCCGGTGTGCATCTCTACGTGTGTGGTCCCAAGGGCTTCATGGACTGGCTGCTCGAGGCGGCGCGCGCCGGCGGCTGGCCTGCTGAACAACTGCACTACGAATTTTTTGGGGCCGAGGTGGTCAAGTCGGACGCCGATGCCGGGTTCGAGGTGAAGCTTGCCAGCTCTGGCAAGGTCGTTGCCGTTGCAAAAGACCAGACCATTGTCGAAGCGCTGCGCAGCGTCGGCGTCGAGATTCCGACCTCGTGTGAACAAGGCGTCTGCGGCACCTGCCTGACCCGCATTCTGGAAGGTGAACCCGAGCACAAGGACATGTACCTGACCCCCGAGGAGCAGGCCGCGAACGACCAGTTCACGCCGTGTTGTTCGCGCTCG
>JBDTQC010000393.1:0-4010 GCA_039932405.1 Ideonella sp. | reverse complement strand
CGTGCGCGAGCAGGTCGAAGCCATCGGCATGCCCAAATGGGGCATCGAGTTCATCTCGCCGGATCACGAGCACCGCAGCTACCTCGAATTTGCCGATGCCTGGGACAAGAGCCAGCCCTACGCCTGGCATGTGCGCCGGTCCGAACTCGACGAACTGCTGTTTCGCAACGCAGCCGCGCAAGGCGTGATCGCCCGCGAGGGCTGGCGGGTCCGTGATGTCGAATTCGATGCCGATGGCGTCACCATCGAAGCCGAAGATGCCAACCAGCGGGCCACCTGGCGCGCCGCCTTCGTCGTCGACGCCTCCGGCCGCGACACGCTGCTGGCCAACAAATTTCGTTGCAAGCAAAAGAATGCGCGTCACAACACCTCGGCGCTGTTCGGCCATTACACCGGCGCGCGCCGCCTGCCGGGGCGCCTCGAAGGCAACATCACCCTGATGTGGTTCAAGCATGGCTGGACCTGGTTCATTCCACTGGCCGACGGCACCACCAGCGTCGGCGTTGTCTGCTGGCCCTACTACCTGAAGACGCGGGCCAAGCCGATGCCCGAGTTTTTTGCCGACACGATCGCGATGTGCCCGGATTTGGCTGAGCGCCTGACCGACGCTCACTTGATCGGCGGCGAAGTGCACGCCACCGGCAACTATTCGTATACCAGCGACCATGCCAGCGGTGACCGCTACCTGCTGCTGGGCGACGCCTACAGTTTCATCGATCCGATGTTCTCGTCCGGCGTCTATCTGGCGATGCGCAACGCCTTCGATGGCGCCGACGTGGTGGCAACCCGGCTCGATCAGCCAAGTCGGGCGGTCGCCGCCCGCAAACGCTACGAGGCGCTGATCCGCAAAGGGCCGGCCGAATTCTCATGGTTCATCTTCCGCGTCACCAACCCGACGATCCGGCAGCTGTTCATGAATCCGGCCAACCCGCTGCGTGTCAAGGAAGCCCTGCTGTCGCTGCTGGCAGGTGACCTGTACGGCAACAGTCCGATCAAGCCATCGTTGTGGGTGCTGAAAGGGATCTACTACGTGATATCGCTGCGTCACCTGGGGCGCAGTTTCCGCGGTTGGCGCCAGCGCAAGATCAACCTGCGCGACGAAGCGGCACCAGCACGATGACGGCCCGCCACAGCCTGGCCAGAACGGTCGCTCGTTGTCTGGGGTTGGCCGCCACGTTTACAGCGCTGGGCACGGCTCAAGCTGCCGAGCGCCCGCTGTGGGAAATCGGCGCCGGTGTCGCAGGATTGCGGATGCCGCATTACCGCGGCTCGGACCAATCACACAACTGGCTGCTGCCGGTGCCATTCGTGGTCTACCGCGGCGAGATCTTCAAGGCCGATCGCGATGGCGCCCGCGCCGTGCTGTTCGAGTCGGATCGGCTGAATTTCGACCTGAGCCTGGCTGCCAGCGCCCCCACCCGCAGCAACGACAACCGGGCTCGCGAGGGAATGGCCGATCTGCGGCCAACCATCGAACTGGGGCCGAATCTGAATCTGAAGCTGGCCAGCGGACCAGGCTGGAAACTCGACCTGCGAGCGCCGCTGCGCGCGGCCATGACGATCCGATCCAGTCCGCGGGTGATCGGCTGGATCGCGACACCGAACCTGAATCTGGATCTGAGCAGAGTGGCCGGCTGGAACGTCGGACTGCAAGGCGGCGTGCAGTTTGCCGATCGGCGCTTCAATGGCTACTTCTACGATGTCAACGCGGCCGATGTGACAGCCAGTCGGCCCGCTTACCGCTCGCCCGGCGGATACGGCGGCGCGCAGTTGACGCTGGCCGCATCGCGGCGCGATGCAGACCGCTGGCTCGGCGCGTTTGCACGATTCGACAACCTGTCTGGCGCCCGCTTCGAAGACAGTCCGCTGGTGCGGCGGCGCAACCACCTGTCGATCGGCATCGCGGTGTCCTGGGTATTCAGCCGATCGTCGACCCTGGTCAACGTCGGCGACTGAGACCATGCAGGCCTTGCGCAAGCTCGTCTCGACGGCCCTGCTGCTCACCTTGCTGCTCGGCCTTGGGCTGGTGTCGCTCGGTTGGAATCTGCTCGCCGCCCTGCTCTATCCATTGCTCGGCGAACGCACTGGCAAACGCCTGGGGCGCCAGGCGATCAGCCGCTGCTACCGCGGCTTCTGGGCCGTGGCCGTTGCTTCCGGCATTCTCGAACTCGAGTCCGAGGCGTTGGATGCCCTGCGCGACGAACCCGGCTTGATCATCGCCGCCAATCATCCGAGCATGCTCGATGCATTGATCCTGGTAGCGCGCCTGCCGCGCAGCGCGTGCATCATGAAGGCCGATCTGATGAAGAACATCTTCCTCGGAGCCGGTGCCCGCCTGGCACGCTACATCCGTAACGATTCAGCGCGTGGCATGGTGCGCGGCGCGGTGCAGGATCTGCGCGACGGCGGCCAGCTGGTGATTTTTCCCGAAGGAACGCGGACCACGCAACGTCCGGTCAACCCGTTCGGCAGCGCCGCACCGTTGATAGCCAAGCTGGCCAACGCGCCGATCCAGACTGTCTTCATCGATACCAACTCGCCGTACCTCGGCAAGGGTTGGCCGATCTGGCGTCTGCCACCACTGCCGATCGTTTTCACGATCCGGCTCGGCGAGCGCTTCGCGCCGGCGGCCGATGCGCACGATCTGCAGCACCGTCTGGAGCGCTACTTCGCGGCGGGCGTCAGGTCTTCTCCGGCAGCAGCCGCCCCGGCAGCCACCGCCGAGCATTCGGAAGCCCGCTCGGCATGAGTTCGGCGGACCCGCGGCATCTGGTTCTGATCCCGAGCTACGACACCGGCCGCAAACTGATCGAGACGGTGCGCGAGGCGCGTGCGCAATGGACACCCGTGTGGGTTGTCATCGATGGCAGCACCGACGGCTCGGCCGACGCCGTGCAGGCACTTGCTCAGTCTGATAATGGCCTGAGGGTACTGGTGCTGGCGCACAACCAAGGCAAGGGCGCGGCCCTGTTGCATGGACTGCAAGCCGCGCAGGCGGCCGGATTCACGCACGCCTTGACGATGGACGCCGACGGTCAACATCCGGCTGCGCTGATTCCGGACTTCATCCAGATATCGACGGGGCATGCCGATGCCATGGTGCTGGGCCGCCCGATCTTCGACGCCAGCGCGCCGCTGCTGCGGGTACGCGGACGCCGTGTCTCGAACTGGTGGACCAACCTGGAAACCCTGGGCGCCGGCATCGCCGACTCGTTGTACGGATTTCGTGTCTACCCGATCGCGCCGCTGATTGACGTGATGCGTGCCCAACCCTGGATGCGCCGCTTCGATTTCGATACCGAAGCCGTCGTCCGGCTGGCCTGGCGCGGCGTCAAGCCGATCAATGTCGACGCGCCGGTGCGTTACCTGAGCGCCGACGAAGGCGGTGTCTCACACTTTCGCTATGGCCGCGACAACGCCTTGCTGAGCTGGATGCACCTGCGCCTGATGCTCGAGTTCATGCTGCGCCTGCCGTTCCTCGTGATTCGCAAACTGCGCGGCAAGCCGCCGTTTCAGCGATGACACCTCAGGCAGATGGCGGGCCGTCAGGCGTCGGCTTGCGACATCCCTCGGGCTTGTAGACGCGGCGTGTCGATGCCGGGTTGGCGGCCAGCTTTTCCAGCGGCCGCCGCGGCCTGGCGATCAACTCGCCGCCACAGTTCGGGCACACGCCATGCAGCACGTTGTCCGTGCATTCCGCGCAGAATGTGCATTCGAACGAACAGATCCTGGCGTCGCTCGACTGCGGCGGCAGATCACGATCGCAGCATTCACAAGACGGACGAAGTTCGAGCATGGCGTTCGACATTGAAGGGCAATGGTCAGGCTCGCCCGGTCGGCCGCTACCGGGCGAGCCTGTGTTGCGCCTTACTCTTTCAGATCGGTCGCGTAGAAACTGTGACGGCCGAACGGGCTCAGCTTGAAGCCGACCACTTCCTTGCGGATCGGTTTCAGTTGCACGGCATGCGCGATCGTGAACCACGGCGCCTGTTCCTTGAAGATCACCTGCG
>JBDTQC010000392.1:0-4020 GCA_039932405.1 Ideonella sp. | reverse complement strand
GCTGTGGTACGCCTATTTCCTGTTGCCGACCGCATTCGCTTTCGGTATTTGTCTGGCCGGCGGTCAGCCTGGCAAGGCCATGCAGGTCACGGGTACAGGGCGGTCAATTGCGCCGCTGCTGGTCGGCGCCTCGGCCCTGATGCTGGTGGTGAGCCTGTTTTCGGTCTACGACTATCGGCGGGTGGTCGTCATCTTCGCGCCGCCGCCGAATGCTCGGCCACTGGAAGAGCGCATCGCAGATGGCGAGCACAGCATCTTTTTCGCCCACCATGCTTTCTATGCGGCGGCCACGACTGCCGAAGATCCGGCATTGGCTGCGCCATGGTTTCGCATCGCCAGCCACTTTCTGCTGGATACCCGTTTCATGACGGCCTGGGCAAAATCCTTTGCCGCAGGTGGCGAACTGGAGAAGGCGCGCTTTCTGGCCGATCGTCTGCGCGAGTTTCAGAATCCGGCATCGATCCCGTTCTTCGAGGTCTGCGAGAAGCCCCCCATAGCACCGGCTGGTCGGCCGTTTCAATGTCAGCCGGCCGGGACGGTGCTCGATTTTCGTGATTTCAGGTGACGCAGCCCAGTCAGTCGGCCGCCGACCAGTCGCCCGATTTGCCGCCGTGTTTCTCGAGCACGCGGATGTCGGTCATCACCATGCCGCGGTCGGCGGCCTTGCACATGTCATAGATGGTCAGCAGGCCGATCTGCACGGCCGTCAAGGCTTCCATCTCGACACCGGTGCGGCCCAGCGTCTCGACTTGCGCAGTGCAGGTGACGGTGCTGTGATCCGCATCGATTGCAAACTCGACGGCGACCCGTGTGATCGGCAGCGGATGGCAAAGCGGGATCAACTCGGCCGTCCGCTTCGCCGCCAGGATCGCCGCGATGCGCGCGACGCCCAGCACGTCACCCTTTTTTGCATGGCCTTCAACGATCAATGTCAGCGTCGACTGGCGCATGCGGATCGAACCGCATGCGCGCGCGGTCCGGTGCGTTTCGGCTTTGGACGCCACATCGACCATGTGGGCCTGACCCTGGCCGTCGAAATGAGTCAAGGGGTTGCCCGGGGTTCCGGGCAGCGTCTGCGCGGCTGCCGGTTCGTCAGATGACATGATGGATGAGACCTGGAAACAGTCGGGAAATGATCGTGGCGCATCATAGCGAGGCAGCCTGTTGCGAGTCGGACTGAACCGCGCGGGCCGCAGCGGGTCGAAATGAGCCTACCTTCCATGCAAACTTGCGTCAGCGATCGGATCGTCCACACATGGTGATGAGTTTTCATTCATGGCGCCGCGCCGCTCGCAAGTCGCTGGTGACGACCTGTGCGGCCGCGCTGATCTGCGGCGGAGTGCCGGTGTCGGCGCAGAACCAGTTGCCGGCGCTGGGCGATTCGGTGTCGGAAAACTTCGACGTCGGGGCCGAGCGCAAACTGGGCGACGAGATCATGCGGGAAATCCGCCGCGATCCCGACTACCTCGATGATCCGGTGCTGCTCGACTATCTGCAGTCGATCTGGCAACCCTTGGTCGAAACCGCTCGCAAACGTGGCGAAATTTCGGCCGATACGAGCCAGCGCTATGCCTGGGAGCCGTTCCTGGTTCGTGATCGCAGCGTCAACGCTTTCGCCTTGCCGGGCGGTTATGTCGGCGTGCACCTCGGTCTCATCGCCATGACGGAATCGGCCGACGAACTGGCTTCGGTGCTCGCACACGAGTTGTCGCACGTGACCCAGCGCCACATCGCGCGCGGCATCGAGAACAGCAAGCGGCAGTCGCTGTTGAGCGCCGCGGCGATGATCGCCGGCGTGCTGGCCGCCAGCCGCAGCAGTCGGGGCGATGCGGCGAACGCGGTGATTACCGGCGGGCAGGCGGCTGCGATCCAGGGTGAGCTCAATTTTTCGCGCGATATGGAGCGCGAGGCCGATCGCATCGGCTTCGGCCTGTTGACCGGCGCCGGCTTTGCGCCGTCGGGCATGTCGGCGATGTTCGAGAAGCTCGACCAGGCGTCCCGCTTGAACGACAGCGGCAGCTATCCCTATTTGCGCAGCCATCCGTTGACGACCGAACGGATCGGCGCGGCCCGCGCACGTCTGGCTACCGCACCGCGTGTGGCTCCGGTGCGCTTGCTCGAGCACGCGATGGCGCAATCGCGGGCGCGGGTGCTGGTCGACACCAAGACGCAGGCCTTGCAGCGCTGGCAGAACCTCGACCAGGATGCCAAGCTTCGCGGCTCGGGCGCAGCCAGCGTTGCCGATGCCATCGCGGCAGCTCATTCGAGCGCGCTGGCTTCGACCTTGTTGCATGACTGGGAGCGTGCTGATGCGGCGCTGGCCCAGGCGGCGCAGTTGCTGCGCTCAGCCAACCCCGACGACGGTGGCCGTGCCGAATCCGCGTTGGCGATGCTGGTGGCGCAATCGCAACTCGAGCGGGGCAAGCCCGCGGCGGCCTCGGCGGCGCTGGCCGGCCTGTCCGCCAGCTATGCGAACCGGCGTTCTGTCATGCTGATGGCGGCCCAGATTGCCATGGCCGGTCGCTCGCAACCGACACCAGACGACATGCAGTTGCGTGCGCAGGCCGGGCGTTTGCAGACCTGGGTTGCCGAGCACCCGCAGGATGCGATGGTCTGGCTCACCTTGTCTCAGGTCTGGAATCGGCTCGGCCATCCATTGCGCTCGATTCGCGCAGAGGCCGAGTCGCGTTTTGCGATCGGAGACCTGACCGGCGCGATCGATCGTCTGCGGGCTGGGCAAACCTTGATTCGCGCGGGTGGCAAGGTCGATTTCATCGAGGCATCGGTGGTCGATTCGCGCCTGCGCGACATCGAGGCGCAACGGCGCAGCGAATTGGCTGAGCGTGAACAACGCCGCGGTGGCGGCTGACGACTGCTGGATCGCGGTCGGTCGGAACGTTGATCAGCCTCTGCTGTTGAAAAGCCGCTCCATCGCCGCATCGATGACCACGCTGCAGGCGCTGTAGATCAGTGAGCCGATCAGGGCTGCGCCGAAGCCGGTGACGCTGAATCCATCGAGCACATTTGCAGCCAGGTAAAACATGGCTGCATTGATGACGAACAGGAAAAGGCCAAGCGTCAACAAGGTCACGGGCAGCGTCAGCAGGACCAGAATCGGACGCAGCAAGGTATTGAACAGCCCGAGGACAAAGGCGGCGATCATTGCGCTGGCAAAGTTCGTCACCGAGACGCCGGGGTAGAGATAGGCCACCATCAACAGCGCGGCGGCCAGCAGGAGCCATCTGACAATCAGTTTCATGCTCGAAGCATACCGCGCATTGGCCGTTTTGCACCTCGCTGACACCTGATGCCGCGCTTCATTGGCGATGGCGCATTTCGGGGCGGCAAAGTACGCTGCCGCGGACAATGATGCGATGCCACGACAAATCGGTCATGGATGTCGCACATTGTGTATCTCTCCTATGAAAACAACTTCTCAATGCAGCACGCGCGCAGTACCATTCGCGTCGCGCGGTGTCAGCGAGAAAAGAGTGTTCACGCGATACTCACCCGGCCCGGGCACATCAACCACTTAGTGATGGAGAAAATTCAAATGGCAACTGCGAAAAAGGCCGCTCCGGCCAAAAAGGCTGCACCAGCCAAGGCGGCACCAGCCAAAGCGGCAACGGCCAAGACGGCTGCTGCCACCAAGGCGCCGGCGGCCAAGAAGCGCACGCCGAACGCGGCGTTCATGAAGGCGATGACACCGAGTGCGCAACTCGCTGCCGTCATCGGCGACAAGCCCATGCCGCGCACCGAGGTGACGAAGAAGGTCTGGGAATACATCAAGGCCCACAATCTTCAGGATCCGGCAAAGCGCACGATGATCAATGCGGATGCGAAGCTGAAAGAGATCTTCAAGAAGCCGCAGGTCTCGATGTTCGAGATGACCAAGCTGATCAACGGCCATCTGAAATAAGTCGAGGCTGCTCATCGATCGGGCCGGTGCATGACACCGGCCCTTTTCATTTTGCGGGCCTGATCAGTGAGGCCCTGCCTTAGCCTGCAGCCAGCTTGCGG
>JBDTQC010000391.1:0-4029 GCA_039932405.1 Ideonella sp. | reverse complement strand
GAGATCCGGTCGCGCAGACTCAATCGATGGATCCGGCAGTGCGCGTCGATTGGCAATCCATCGACATGCTCCAGCACGATGCATGGCTGCCCCTCTATCGTCCCGCGTTCGACCATCCGAACGATAAAAGGGTGGTCGATCTGCGCGTGGATCCACCGTTCCTGTTCGAAGCGGCGTCGCATCGCTTGGGAGTCGACATCGCCCCGCATTGCCTTGATGACGACAGTCTGACGACGTCGACTGTCCTCATGCTCGGCGAAGAAAACCTGCCCCATCCCACCCAACGCAATCCTTCGGACGACCCGAAATGGTCCTACCTTCTTGCCGACCCACGCCGGCTCCTTGTAGCTGGAGATGTTTGGGAACTTCGCCGGGAATTCCAGAAAGTTATTGGTGGGTGCGTCCGCTTCGTCGAGCAGGGAGTTGACCCTGGCGCGAAGGTACGGGCTGTCGATACAGGCCTGCGCGACGTAGTCGCGACGATCGTCATCAGCTCGCTCGAGCGCCTGTTCGAGGATCGATTTCAAATGTCGCCAGGTTGCAGCTTCCACCGAACTTGCTCCAGGATCCTATGAGGATCGGCAGACGGTTGATAAACGAAGGACGATGTTGTCCAAGCCGTTGTTGGCCGGCACCCAGTGGTGACAATTAATCAGAATCTACGTGTTGCCTCACGAAGGAATGTTACCCGGCTGCTGGTTGTCGTTTGGTCTTCTTTTTCATCTTTAGTAGGAGGCTGTGGGCATGTGGGCGAAGGCTGCGGCGGTGGGCAACGCAGCCGCGCAGCGCTGCGTTGTCCACGGTCGCAGCCGGTGCGCCGCAGGCGCATCGTCCACATGTCCATGGCCTGCCGGGCGCGAAGCGCCCGGCCCCCGTGGCCTCGATAGTGCTCAACTTTGCGCTCAGAGTTCGGCCGGCACCGTATCGGTCTTGCGCAGGCCGCCCAGCACCATTTCTGTGACGCGCGCACTACGCCAGACCTTCACCCGGCGCTGCAGTGTCCGCAGCTGCGCCTTGCCGTCGTAGATCTCCGGAACCATCGCCACCAGCCGAGCCATCAAGGCCTTGGCCGCTATCGAGGGCTCCGCGATCAACCACCCTTCGATGACCGGCCACGCGTCGGCAAACGGGTCCGCGCGGGTGCGCCACCAGTGTTTGGCCTGCGGCTGCTTGCGATGCGTCGGACGCACTTCGCCTTGGGTCCAGGCCGACGACAAGCTTTGAAGGAAGGTTGCAACATCGGCCGCACTTCTCGACTTCACTTCCGTGGGCACACCATGGGCCGCGATCTCGCTCAATGTCTGCTGGGCGCTGCGGATCTCCTGTAGCAGCCGCACGGGATCGAGTCGTTTGAATTGCGCCGTCAGCTTCTTCTTGATCGCCGGCTCGACGCCGGCGTGGGCAACAAGCCGCTCGCATGGCGTCGCCGGCGCGAAGTACACCTTATGCACACGAGCGCCGTCGCGCGTCTTGGACTTCAGCTTGAATGAGGGTTGGAAGAAGTTGATGTACAGCCGCGATGACTCGTACAGCTGCGCCAGGGCCTTCGTGGCTTCGCGGCCGCTCAGGCGACCGTAGCCGACCAGGCGTCGAACGATGGCACCGTTCTTCTGCTCCACCCAGGCCTGGTCGTTCTTCTTGTAGGGACGTGATCGCGTCTGCTCAAGACCACGGCCCTTGCAATAGTCGAACACGGCTTGGCTCATGAAGGTGCTGTCGTTGTCCGAGTCAATGCCGAGCATCGCGAACGGGAGGTCGGCCGTCACCTTCTCGAAGGCCTCTATGACCAGCATCTGGTCGCGCATCCGCATCGCCACGCATTCCGTCCACCCACTGGCGATGTCGGTCAGCGTCAGCGTGTGAACGTAGTCACCGTCGGTCTTCGGCCCGCCGCAGTGCTCGACCATGTCGATCTCGAAGAAGCCCGGCGCCGGATCCCGCCAGTCGGCGAACGTGCGCACTGGAATGCTGCGTCTGATGGCCGCGCCTACGCCAGTGCGGCGCCTGCGCTTTCCGTCGATATGCAAACGAGCAGCGGCCAGCATGCGATCGATCGTCGCTGCGCTGACCTGCAGGACCTTGGTCCTGACAACCGGGTCCAGGTCGAGGTGGCCATGGCGTTCCATCGCATCTACCAACATCGGGATCAACGCCTTCAGCCGCTTGCCGCAGACGCGATCGCCGGCCTCCCAGAGCACCGTCAGCGCTTGTCGGACGGCCTCGTCATACAGACGGTTGCGTGCCCGCGATTCTTTCGAGGGAACCTCCTCTCGCAACACCCGGATTGCGTGTTTGCGGTGGTAGCCCGTCAGGGCCACGAATTCGTCCAGGATCTTGACCTTTTCTCCCATCGCCGCTGTGCGATACCGCTCTCCCAATGCTTCCACCAATTCCTTGCGTGTCGCCATGCTGATTCGCCTTGTCACGTAGTTTTCTGCTCCCGCCGGACCATCCGACGGGTAGCAATTTACGTGAGGCAACAGGCCAGCTCGGGTAGCAAATCCGACGAGTCAATGCGCGCCGGCATCACGCACGGGCCGAACATGACGCACGGCTTCGTGACCGGCAACCACATCGCGGACAAGGCCGCGTCTGCCAAGGTCACACGGCCCGCACCCGTCGCATCGCGCGTCTCAAGCTGCGTCGAAGAACTCAGCGAGGTCCTGTGATGAGCATCCTCGCCAAGCCCCTCGTCGACCACCGCGTCTACACGATCGCCCTGCGCAAGATGGGCGAGTTCATCGAGGTCTTCGACCGGCTCGCGATGCCGATCCTGCTGGAAACATTGGGCCACCCGCTCGGCTTTCACACCAGCCTGGTCGGGCCGCAGAACCAGTTCGTCCATCTCTGGGGTTACGACAGCCTCGCCGACTACGAGCAGCGCTGCAGGGCACGCGACTCACATCCCGATTTCAACGCCTACCTGGCCGCATCCGAACACCTGATCGTCGCGCAGGAAACGCGGCTGATCCGCAACGTCGCCCTGCCAAGCATTCGACGAATGAACACCTGACCCACCCTGCAAGTGACCATACACAACGGAGACAAACATGAAACACACCATCGACGTCGCGGACTTCATCAACAGTCGCCGCATCTCGCCCTACCAATGGGTCATCCGCGCCATCGCGACGATCATCGCGGCGGTGGACGGCCTCGACGTGGCGATCATCTCGTACCTCATCCCGAGCCTGTCGCATGACTGGGGATTGCCCAAGGCGGCCTTCGGTCAGGTGATCGGCGCCGGTCTCTTCGGTGTCGCGATCGGCGCGCTGACCGTGGGACCGCTCTCCGACCGCAAGGGCCGCAAGACGGTGATCCTGCTGGCGCTGGCGTTGTGCGCCATCGGCACCTTCGGCTGCGCCTGGTCCGGTTCGATCACCGAGATGACCCTGTGGCGCTTCATCACCGGCCTCGGCCTCGGTGCCGCGCTGCCCAACGCCACGACGATCCTGGCCGAGTACAGCCCCGAGCGTCACCGTGCCCGGCTGATCGCGGTGATGTTCGTCGGCTTCTCGCTCGGTGCCGCGAGCGCGGGCTTCACGGCGGGATGGTTGTTGCCGCTGATCGGCTGGCACGGCATGCTGGTGCTGGGTGGCGTGTTGCCCACATTGTGCGCCGCGCTGGTGTGGCTGGTGCTGCCCGAATCCGCACGCTTCCTGGTGGTGAAGGGCGCACCGGCCGAGCAGGTCGCCCGCATCCTCTCGCGCATCGGCACGCTGCAGACCGGACACGACATCGGCTTCACGCTGTCCGAACTCAGGGGCGCGCAGCACTCGTCCATTGCCGGCCTGTTCAAGGGCGGCCTGGGCCTGGGCTCCGCGTTGCTGTGGGTCGCCTACTTCATGGGCCTGCTCGTGTACTACATGCTGACGAGCTGGCTGCCTTCACTGATCGTGCAGACCGGCCAGCCGATCGGCATGGCGGCGCTGGTCGCGGCCATGCTGCTGGTCGGCGCCGCGACCGGCGCGCTGCTCATGGGATGGCTCATGGACAAGGTGCGGCCGACCCTCATCGTCGCGGCGGGCT
>JBDTQC010000390.1:0-4032 GCA_039932405.1 Ideonella sp. | reverse complement strand
GAGAAGATCAGGGCCGAGAAGAAATTGAAGATCTCGAAGATCACCGAGATCGGCTACCAGGGCATCACCATCAACATCGGCAAGAGCGAGCGCGCCAAGCAGAATGCGCTCGGCCGCGATCCACGGGTGCGCGAAGCGTTCGAGCTGTCGCTCGATCGGCAGGGTCTGGCGCAGGTGGTGATGGACAACGAGGCGACTGTCGGCAACCAATGGGTCGCGCCGACCAACAGCTACTACATCAAGAGCCTGCCGGTTCCCAAGCGCGACATCGCCAAGGCCAAGGCGCTGTTGAAGGCCGCGGGCGAGCCACACCCCAGCTTCACCCTGGTGGCGCCGACCACCTCCGACGCGCAACGGTTGGCGTTGGTGGTGCAGGCGATGACGCGCGAAGCGGGCTTCGACGTGAAGATCCAGGCCACCGAATTTGCAACGTCGCTGAACATGGCCGACAAGGGTGATTTCGATGCCTATGTACTGGCATGGAGCGGCCGCGCCGATCCGGACGGCAACCTGTTCAGCTTCCACGGTTGCAAGCAACCGCTGAACTATGCCGGCTATTGCGACGCCGAGACCGACGAGTTGCTGAAGCTGTCGCGCAGCCAGCGCGATCCAGTCGAACGCAAGAAGACTTTCGAGAAGATCACGGCCCGTGTATTGGCCGCGCGGCCGGTAATCTACCTGTATCACCGCAATTGGTTGTGGGCCTACAACCCGAAGCTGAGCGGCGTGCGCAACGTGCCCGACGGCCTGCTGCGCGTCACCGGATTGAAATTCGCACCGTGAGCGGGCCATCACCGGCGGCTTTCCCTTCCGCTTTCTTCACGCGCCGGGCTTGACCCGACCACACCGATGCTCGAGTTTCTCGTCAAGCGCCTGGCCACCATCGTCCCGACATTGATTTTCGTGTCGATGCTGATCTTCGGGCTGCAGCAGTTGCTGCCCGGCGATCCGGCGAAGGTGCTGGCCGGCGAGGAGCAGGATCCGACCGTCATCGCCTACCTGCGTACCAAACTGCACCTCGACAAGCCGCTGCCGGTGCGTTACGCGTACTGGATCGGCGGCGTCGTCAAGGGTGACCTGGGCGAATCGGTCCGGACCCAGCAACCGGTGCTCGACCTGATCGTGCAGAAGTTGCCGGTGACGGTCGAGCTGGCGCTGCTGGCGATGCTGATTGCGCTGCTGATCGGCATTCCGTCGGGCATCATCTCCGCCGTGGGTCGCGGCACGGCGTGGGACCATGCGGCCAACATCTTCGCGCTGTGGGGCCTGTCGACGCCCAACTTCTGGCTCGGCATCCTGATGATCCTGCTGTTCTCGGTGCAACTCGGCTGGTTGCCGGCGTCCGGATATGTCAGTCCGTTCGAAGACCTCGGCGCCAACCTCGCGTCGATGGTGATGCCGGCGTTCGTGCTTGGCAATGGCATTGCCGCGGTGCTGATGCGCCACACCCGCAGCGCGATGTTGCAGGTGATGTCGTCCGACTATGTGCGAACCGCCCGAGCCAAGGGCTTGTCGGAGCGCACCGTGGTGCTCAAGCATGCACTGCGCAATGCGCTGACGCCGATCATCACGCTGGGCGCGCTGGAGCTCGGGGCCCTGCTGTCGGGTGCGGTGCTGACCGAACAGGTCTTCACGATTCCGGGCTTTGGAAAACTGATCGTCGATTCGGTCTTCAACCGCGACTATTCGGTGGTGCAGGGCGTCGTGCTGGTCACGGCCACCGCCTACATCGCGCTCAATCTGTTGGCCGATATGGCCTATTTTCTCGTCAATCCGCGCTTGCGCCGGTAGTCATGAACGCTCCGATTGCGCCCACTGCTGGCCTGCCGCTGCCGCCGGTTACGGTAACGCCGGCCGAAGCCGGCCCGTGGCGGCGCGCGCTGCGCCGGCTGTTGCGCCGGCGGCTCGCGCTGGTCGGTCTGGTCATCGTTCTGGCCTTCATCGTGCTGGCCATTTTCGCGCCGTTGATCTCGCCGCAGGATCCGATCGCCACCAGCTGGAGCGCGATCCGCAAGCCGCCGAGTGCCGAGCACTGGTTCGGCACCGACGAGATCGGCCGCGATGTGTTGTCGCGCGTGATCTGGGGGACCCGCGCGTCGCTGCTGGCCGGTGTGGTGTCGGTCTGCATTTCGCTGTTGCTGGGTGTGCCGCTGGGTCTGGCGGCAGGTTTTCTGGGCGGGTATGTCGATGCCCTGATCTCGCGTGTCACCGATGCCTTTCTGGCCTGCCCGTTCCTCATTCTGGCGATTGCACTGGCGGCCTTTCTCGGCCCGAGCCTGACCAACGCGATGATCGCCATCGGCATCTCGGCCACGCCGATCTTCGTCCGCCTGACCCGTGCACAGGTGCTCAACGTGACGGTCGAGGACTATATCGAGGCGGCACGCGCGGTCGGCAATCCGCCGCTGCGCATCGCGCTGCGCCATGTGCTGCCGAATATCACCGCGCCGGTGATCGTGCAGGCCACGCTGGCGATTGCCGCGGCGGTGATTGCCGAAGCCAGTCTGTCGTTTCTCGGCCTGGGCCAGCAGCCACCTGCACCGAGTTGGGGCAGTATGCTCAACACGGCAAAAAACTACGTCGACAATGCACCGTGGATGGCGATCTGGCCGGGCGTATCGATTTTTCTGCTGGTGCTGTCGTTCAATCTGCTCGGCGATGGCTTGCGGGATGCACTCGACCCCCGACAGCACTGAGCGCCGACTGCTTTTCTGAAACCCGAATGAGGCTTGTGAGATGAAATTCGACTGGACCAACCCTTACCCGACCGTGCGCAGCCCGGTGTTCGCGCGCAACGTCGTCGCAACCTCGCACCCGCTGGCGTCGCAGGCCGGCATGCGCATCTTGCAGAAGGGCGGCAATGCGATCGATGCGGCGATTGCCGCGGCCGCCGCCCTGACCATCGTCGAGCCCATCTCCAACGGCCTGGGCAGCGACAATTTTGCGATTCTGTGGGACGGCAAGGCCTTGCACGGCCTCAACTCGTCAGGCGTTGCGCCCGCCACCTGGACGCCAGATTATTTCCGCAACAAATACGGCAGCGACATTCCGATGCGTGGCTGGGATACGGTGACCACACCGGGCGCAGTTGCCGGTTGGGTTGCGATGTCGAAGAAGTTCGGCAAGCTGCCGTTCGCCGATCTGCTGGAACCGGCGATCGAACTGGCCGAACGGGGTCACGGCGTGGGCGTCATCGTTGCCGACAAATGGGCTCGCCAGGTTCCGCTGCTGAAGGATCTGCCGGGATTTGCGCAGGCATTCATGCCACGCGGGCGCGCGCCGCATGCCGGTGAACGGTTCATCTTCAAGCAGGCCGGTGCCACGTTGCGCCGGATCGCGCAGACCGAGGGCGAGGCGTTCTACCGCGGCGACATCGCCGAGAAACTGGTTGCTCATTCGAAGGCCAACGGCGGCAGCATGAGTCTGTCCGATCTGGCCAATTACCGGGCCGAATGGGTCGACACCATCAGCAAGGATTTCGCCGGTCACACCTTGCACGAGATTCCACCGAACGGGCAGGGCATTGCGGCCTTGATGGCGTTGGGCATGCTCGAACACCTCGATCTGGCCGGATTGCCGGTCGACAGCGTCGAATCGCAGCACCTGCAGATCGAGGCGATGAAGCTCGCCTTCGCCGACACCTACCGCTGGGTCGCCGATGCGCGCGCGATGACGCAGGTGACGCCGGCCGATCTGCTCGACGACGCCTATCTGGCCGAACGCGCCAAGTTGATCGATCCGCGCCGCGCCACTGATTTCAAGCATGGCATGCCGCCGAAGGGCGGCACCGTCTACCTGACCGCAGCAGACGAGTCCGGCATGATGATCAGCCTGATCCAGTCCAACTACATGGGCTTCGGCAGCGGCATCGTCGAGCCGGCCACCGGCATCAGTCTGCAGAACCGCGGTTACGGCTTCTCGCACGAACTGGGCCATCCGAACATCGTTGCGCCGGGCAAGCGTCCGTTCCAGACCATCATCCCGGGCTTCCTGATGAAAGATGGCCGGCCGCAGATGAGTTTTGGCGTGATG
>JBDTQC010000389.1:0-4033 GCA_039932405.1 Ideonella sp. | reverse complement strand
CGTCGAACAATCGCATTTCCGCTGACAGCGGTTTGCCCCATCGAGCCAGCCGCTGCTTGTCAGCGGCTTTTTTTTAGCTCGGCGCATCCGCAAATGGTGATTTCATCTGGCGTGGTGTTGGTGATAATGCGCCGGCCATGCAGAAGAAAATTCGCGTCGAACAATTGCGCTTGGGCATGCACGTCCAGTCGCTGTGTGGCGCATGGCTGGACCATCCGTTCTGGAAGACGCAGTTCGTGCTGCGTGATCCGGAGGATCTGCGCAAACTGCGCGACAGCGCGGTGCGTGAGTGCTGGATCGATACCGACAAAGGGCTCGACGTGGCGGCAGTGGCGTCCGGTGTGGCGCCCAGGCGAGATGCCGCAGGGCCGGCGTCGCAGGAGTCGGCAGCTTTGCCGCCAGCCGATGACCGGGCGCTGGCGATCCCGCCAACCAGCAGTCTGCGTGACGAAAGCTTGCGCGCGGCGTCGCTGGTCGGCCAGGCCAAGCAGATCGTCACTGCCTTGTTCACCGAGGCACGAATGGGGCAGGCGCTGGACATCGGCGGCTGTGCCGAGCTGGTCGATGAGGTCACCGCATCGGTCTGGCGCAATCCCGATGCGATGCTCAGCCTGGTGCGCCTGAAAACCCACGACGACTACACCTACATGCATTCGGTGGCAGTCTGCGCGCTGATGGTGGCGCTCGCCAAACAGCTGAAACTCGGCATGGCAGACGCCCGCGAGGCCGGCATGGCCGGCTTGCTGCACGACATGGGCAAGGTCGCCATGCCGCTGGAGGTTCTGTTGAAGCCCGGCAAGTTGACCGACGAGGAGTTCGCTGTCATGCGCAGCCACCCGGAACGCGGTCATGCGATGCTGCGCGACCGGGTGATCGAGGTCGATACCTCGATTGGTCAGGTGACCGACGGCGTGCTCGACGTCTGTCTGCATCACCATGAACGCGTAGACGGCAAGGGTTATCCGCATGGCCTCACCGGCGAGCGCCTGTCGACCCTGGCCAAGATGGGTGCGGTGTGCGACGTCTACGACGCCATCACATCGAACCGCCCGTACAAGGCGGCGTGGGATCCGTCCGAGTCGATCGGCAAGATGGCTTCCTGGCGCAATGGCCATTTCGACGAGGCCATTTTCCAGGCTTTCGTGCGCAGCATGGGCATCTACCCGACCGGCTCGCTGGTGCGCATGGAATCCGACCGCCTGGCAGTCGTGATCGAACAGAACGAATCCTCGATCACCAAACCGAAGGTGAAGATCTTCTTCTCGGCGCGGACCTCGCTGCCGATCTCGGTCGAGATCCTGGATCTGGCCCGCCCCGAATGCACTGACCGGATCAGCGGGCGCGAGTCGAACAGTATCTGGAAATTTCCGCATCTTGAAAGTCTGTGGGCCAGCACCGACGCGCTACGCAAAATGGGCCGCGCCTGAGAGCACCGGCCTGCCGGCCTGCGTGTCAACCTGTGTGCCGTCCGCCTACACTTCCGATTAACCGGGCCAAACAGGCTGCGGACATCCAGCAACAGGAGTGAGCAAATGACCTTGTGTTCCCGCTTCCGCTTGATCGGCCCCACCGGCCTGCTGTACGCCACGCTGCTCGGCGTTTCGCTGGCAGCGGCGTCGTTGCCGGTGGCCTCGCAGACGCTGCGCTGGTCATCGCAAGGCGACTTGCAGACCATGGACCCGCATTCACAGAATGAATCGCTGACCAACAGCCTCAACGGTCAGGTGTACGAGACCTTGGTCAATCGCGACCGCAAACTCGAGATCGAGCCGGTGCTGGCAACCGAGTGGCAGCAGACCAGCCCGCTGGTCTGGCGCTTCAAGCTGCGGCCGAACGTCAAGTTTCATGATGGCGGCGCATTCACCGCCGACGATGTCGTGTTCTCGGTGCTGCGCGCGCGTCAGGGCACGTCCGACATCAAGCAGTATTCGCTCGCGCTCGGCGAACCGAAGGCGATCGATCCGATGACGGTCGAATTCCAGCTGAAAGAGCCGAATCCGATCTTCCTGCAGCATCTGGCGACCGTGCAGATCATGAGCCGGGCCTGGTGCGAAAAGAACAAGGCCGCCAAGCCACAGGATTTCAAGAACAAGGAAGAGGCCTATACCGCGTTCAATGCCAACGGCACCGGGCCCTATATCCTGGTGTCGCGCGCGCCGGACGTGAAGACCGTCTACAAGCGCAATGCCAACTGGTGGGGCAAGTTCGACGGCAATGTGCAGGAAGTTGTCTATACCCCGATCAAGAGCGATGCGACACGGCTGGCTGCGCTGATTTCGGGCGAGATCGATTTTGTGCTCGATCCGGCCCCGCAGGACGTGACGCGCCTGCGCAGCACGGCTGGCGTCAAGGTGATCGACGGTCCCGAAAACCGCATCGTCTTCATCGGCATGGACCAGAATCACGACGCATTGGTGTATGGCAATGCCAAGGGCAAGAATCCGTTCAAGGATGTGCGGGTGCGCCGTGCGCTGTACCAGGCTGTCGATATCGAGACGATCAAGACCAAGCTGATGCGAAATCAGGCCTACCCGACCGGTGGCATCACACCGTCGCCGCTTGGCGCCTACAACGATCCGGAAATCGAGAAGCGGCTGCCATACGACCTCGACGCTGCCAAGAAGCTGATGGCTCAGGCCGGCTGGGCCGATGGATTCGAAGTGACGCTCGACTGCCCCAACAACCGCTACATCAACGACGAAGAAATCTGCCAGACGCTGGCCGCGATGTGGGCCAAGCTGAATGTGAAGATCCGTGTCAACGCCATGCCGCGATCGACGTATTTTCCGAAGGTGCAGAAATTCGATACCTCGATGTACATGCTCGGCTGGGGGGGCTCGATCACCGACGCCGAGACCACGCTGACGCCGGTGCTGCGCAGCCGCGGTGAGGGCGGTGTTGGTGCGTGGAACTTCGGCGGCTATGTCGATGCCAAGTTCGATGAGCTGGCGGCTGCATCGAGCAAGGAAGCCGATCCGAAAAAGCGCGAGCAGTTGATCAAGGCGGCGCTGAAGCAGCACAACGAGCAGGTACACCACATTCCGCTGCATCGTCAGGTGATTCCATGGGCGGCGCGTCAGAACGTCGATGTGGTGCACCGGGCCGACAACTGGCTCGAATGGCGCTGGGTGACGGTCAAGTGAAGCCGGCAAACCACTGACATGATCGATTTCGACGCGATTCCTCGTGATCGGCTGCCGGCCTTGCTGCGGACGATGCCAAAGGCCGAACTGCACATACACATCGAGGGCTCGCTCGAACCCGAGCTGATCTTCAAGCTGGCGCAGCGCAACGGCGTCGAGCTGACTTATCCGGATGTCGAGACCCTGCGTGCCGCCTACGCCTTCACCGACCTGCAGAGTTTTCTCGACATCTATTACGCCGGCGCCAGCGTGCTGCTGCAGGAGGAAGACTTCTTCGACATGGCGATGGCCTATTTCGAGCGCGCCGCAGCCGATCATGTCGTTCACGCCGAACTGTTTTTCGATCCGCAGACGCACACCGATCGGGGCGTGCCGATCGAGACGGTGATCCACGGGCTGTCACGTGCCTGCGCCGAGGCAAAACGGCGTCACGGCATCAGCGCGGCGCTGATCCTGTGTTTTCTGCGTCACCTCAGTGAAGAGGCGGCATTCGAGACCTTGCGGCAGGCGTTGCCGCTGCGCGAACATTTCGTCGGTGTCGGACTCGACAGCAGCGAGGCCGGCCACCCGCCAGAGAAGTTTGCGCGGCTCTTTGCTCGCTGCCAGGCGCTCGGCCTGCGCCTGGTCGCCCATGCTGGCGAAGAAGGCCCGCCGGCGTATGTGTGGAGTGCGCTCGATACCCTGAAGGTGGAACGCATCGACCATGGTGTGCGCAGCATCGACGACCCCGCGCTGATGGCGCGGTTGGCCGAAACGAAGATGCCGTTGACGGTGTGCCCGCTGTCGAACGTCAAGCTGCGCGTCTACAAGACCATGGCCGATCACCAACTGCCGGCGCTGCTGGCTGCCGGCATCGTCGCGACGATCAATTCGGACGATCCCGCCTATTT
>JBDTQC010000388.1:0-4062 GCA_039932405.1 Ideonella sp. | reverse complement strand
AGGCCTTGATGCGGTCGCCCGTGGTGTAGAAGCCCATGGGCTTTTCTTCGCTGTGATATCCCTTGCCTACCAGCGAAAGCTTCTTCATGTCGAAGCCGGACTGGCCCAGGGTGCGGATTGCCTCTTCGGCGGCGACGTGGGTGTCGAAGACGAAGAACGCGGAGTCAGGATTGCTCATGATGTGCGGCCCTGTTCAGTACGCGAGCGTCATCTTGTCGACGACGTTGCGCACACCCGAACTGCCCCAGGCTGAACGCTTCGCCAGGTCGCGCTCATCCCAGCTGTGAACCGTGCCCGTCAGGGTCACATCTCCGCCCTTGACGGCGACTGAAATGGTGTTGGCGTCATCCGTGGCGCGGCGCTTGAGTGCGGCCTCGATGTCCGACTTGACGGCAGTGGCCGCCAGGGTGGGCTTGATGGCGATCTGGTTGCTCACGCCCGTCACACCCGAGAGGTAGCGCACGCTGTCGGCGGCATCTTGGCGCTGGAACTGCCATTCGACATCGCCCGACAGTGTCAACCAGCCACCTTCAACCATCACCTTGACAGCGTCCGCCGGCAAGGAACTGGTCCAGCCAATGATGTTCTTGGCCGACTGAGCGATATCGGCGTCCGAGCGCTTGCCGAATTCGCCGACTTTGACCTGCATCTCAACCGCCAGTGCTTTCACGCCGGCCACGCGCTGGGCGGCACGTTCCGCATTGAGCTTCTCGTAGTAGCTGCTGACCTCGCCAGCCAGCGTCACTACGCCATCCTTCACTTCCACGCCGATCTGCGCGGCGTGTACCGCGGGCTCCCACTTGAGTTCGGCCATCACGTCTTGCTGCAGTTGCGAGTCGGTCTTCATGGGGTAGCTTTCAAAGAGGTTGAGGGGGCTTCAGCATCGCTTCGGACGACAGGCTGGTCTGTGCGCTGGCGAACGCAGGGTGCGTGGCTTGATCGCTCTTTACTTGGCCTGGACTGCCCTGGGTGCGCTGCCGCACCGTGTGAAACGCTTCACACGGCTAAGGTGAACTGTCCCATCACTCAGCATTCCACATATGGCCACACCCATGACAGACGACACCCCCAGCAGCTGTGGATTCGTTACCCTTCTCGAGGCTTTCCGCGGCAGCGGCGGAACGGCGCCCGGTGACATCGTCGGCCGCCTGCTTGCGGAGCACTACGCTGTCGAGGCTGTCAGTCTCGCCAAGCTCGTCCATTCCGGCCAGGTATTCGGGTTCGAGTGGCGAGGAAGTCTTTGGATACCGATGTTCCAGTTCAACGCAGACGATCTGTCGATTGCTTCGGCGTCGCAGGCCGTCAGGGCCGAGCTGCCGGAGGCTTGGTCGGGCTGGAGAGTGGCCACGTGGTTTGCCACGCCCCATTCAGAACTGGCGAATCGCAGGCCTGTGGATTTATTGGCATCGGATTTCGCCGCTGTCTTGCGGGCCGCGCAGGCGTTGCCGCCGATCGACGACATGCGCTTCGTGCACGGGCAGCGGACGCGGGGCATGTCCGTGCATGCATGAACCGAAGTCCACGCGCCATGGCAGCGCCGGCTGACCCGCTGCCCGGGCAAACCTTGTCCGATCTGCTCTGGGCTGCCGCTGGAATCACGCGTGGGTTGAACGGCGACGCCTTCGTCGAGTTCGATCACGTCAGGTTCGGCTGTGACGGCAGCCATCCCCCATCTGCGGACTGTCGCGCGCGAGCCTGGGCTGAGGCTATTTCGCTTGGCCTAGCGCCAGGCGGAACTCTTCCAGCTTGGCTTCGTAGGCATCCGCCTCGCCGTAGTCGAGGAATCGGTTGTAGCGCGCGTGTGTGCCCAGAATCTTGTGGGCGTGCTTGATCGGGCAGAAATACTGCTCTGTTCGCGCCAGGATCTCTGCCATGTAGCCCATCAGCCCATTGCCATACTCGCAGTAGGTGCAGTGAAATTTCTCGATGAAGTTCAGATAGCCCAGGTGGCGACGGTCGAACACCAGATAGTCACTGCGCCGTACCTTCGTGATGCCATAGATGGGAAAGCAGACCCACTGATAGAAGCTCACGCAGGCGTCCAGCATCAGCAACGGAATCACCATGCTGTAGATGAGCGGCCCGGTAATCAGGTTCTGCGGGCGGTTGGTCACCAGCCAGCGGAAGAAGCCCTTCTTCAGCTTGCTGTGCGCTTCCCGCGCCGAGCGCTCGAACTCGACGCGCTTGCCCTTGAGCTGGAAGAACATTCGGCCTTCTTGTTCGTGGACAGCGGTCCGCAGGTCCGCCTCGAGTGCTGCCATCTGCAGCAGGATCTGATTGATTTTTGCGTTCATGGGGTTGGAGCATAGGCGCCCGAGCTCGAAACTGCCTCGCGATCTCCGGGGCCGCGCGCCGAAGCGTGCGCTGTCGAACAGACCGCGGGCGTCGAAGTCGGTACAACGAACAAGGTACCCACATGCCATCGACCACTCGCCGGCTCCCCACACAAGGACCTTCAATCATGACCAAGAACGCATTTCAATCCACCCTGACCTCATTGGCTCTCGCTGCCGCACTGTGCACCGCAGGACCCACGTGGGCACAGGTGGCCGGCGGTACCACCACGGCCAGCGTGAGCGTGACCGAATCGACCCAACTCGCCATGGGCTGGAGCGTCAAGAAGACGCTGCTCGGCAAGAACATCTACAACGACGCCGGCCAGAAGGTCGGCAAAGTGGAAGACCTGATCATTTCGCCCGATCGCAACGTGTCCTACGTCATCGTCGGTGCGGGCGGCTTCATCGGCATCGGGCGCCACGACGTGGCCATTCCTGTGACGCAGATCCAGGACAAGGCGGGCAAACTCCTGATGGCCGGCGCCACCAAGGACACGATCAAGGCGTTGCCGGAATTCACCTATGCCACGGATACCGCCAGGCGCGACCATTTCGTCGCCACCGCCGAAGCAGACATCGCCAAGGGCAAAGCGAGGACGGAGGAGTTGGAGAAGAAGGCGAGCGCAGCTACCACCGATGCCAAGGCCAAGATCGACTTGCAGGTCGCGGCCTTGCAGCTCGACGTGAAGTCGGCTGAATCCAAGCTGACCGAGATGAAGCAGGCGACGGCTGTGCGCTGGAAGGAGTTCGAAGCCAGCGTGAGCGCCGCTACCGCTCGAGTGCGCAAGTCGATCGATGCCGCCACCGGTTGATCGGGCCACGGCCTTTTCGGTCGATACGCGCGCCGAACGCCTGGTGCAGTAGGCGTTCGCCAAGCTGCGCGCAGCCCCATCGCTCATCGCTTGAGAGGACCTGAATGACGACCCAGACAAAGGCTGCGGCCCACGCCGTGCCGCGACACCGCGGCTTCACGAACAGGTTGCGCGCTCACACCGAGCAACACCGCAGCGAGCGCATCGGTTGGCTGCGCGCCGCGGTGCTCGGTGCCAACGACGGCATCGTGTCCACGGCCAGCCTGGTGTTGGGTGTTGCGGCAGCCGGAGCGGACCACCGCACCGTGCTGCTGACGAGCGTCTCCGGCCTGATCGCCGGGGCCATGTCGATGGCTGCGGGCGAATTCGTCTCGGTCCATTCGCAGATGGACACCGAGAACGCGGACCTGGCGCGCGAGCGCGGCGAGTTGAAAGCCGACCCGGTGGGCGAGCAGCAGGAGTTGGCGGGCATCTACGTCGGTCGCGGTCTGGACCGACCCCTGGCTGATCAGGTTGCAGGCGAATTGATGGCGCGCGATGCGATCGGCGCGCACGCCCGCGATGAACTGGGCTTCTCTCCCACCACTGCAGCGCGACCGACGCAGGCTGCGCTGGCATCCGCTGCCAGCTTCTCAGTTGGGGCCGTACTTCCGATCGGCGTCGTGCTGGTCAGCGCGCCTGCACAGCTGATCCTCTGGGTGTCGATCGCCTCGCTGGCCTTCCTGGCCGGGCTGGGCGCTGTCTCAGCGCAGATCGGCGGTGCAGGGGTCTGGCAAGGCACCTGGCGTGTCGCGTTCTGGGGCGCCATCGCGATGGGCGTCACCGCAGTCGCGGGGGCAGTGTTCGGCGCCGTGGCCTGAAACCGTAGGCAGCTCCTCAACAGCAACCCACACGAATCAACCCGCAAGCACCAC
>JBDTQC010000387.1:0-4066 GCA_039932405.1 Ideonella sp. | reverse complement strand
CTGGGCATCGGCCAGGGCTACAACAACTTCACGATGCTGCAGCTGGCCAGCGCCACGGCAACGCTGGTGTCAGGCGGACAGCGTTTCAAGCCGCGCCTGGTGCGCGAGATCGAGGATGTCGTGACGCGAGCGCGCCGCGGCGTCGCCAACGATGCGATGGAGCCGCTGTCGCTCCAGCCAAGCCATGTGCAGTTGATTCGCCGCGCGCTTTATGGCGTGACCCAGGATGGCACCTCGGCCCGAGTCTTCCGTGGCGCTGCATATCAGAGCGGCGGCAAGACCGGCACGGCACAGGCGGTGGGTGTGCGCCAGAACGAAAAATACAACGCCGCGAAGCTTGAGGAACACAAGCGCGACCATTCGCTCTACATCGCCTTCGCGCCGCTCGACGTGCCGACCGTCGCGCTCGCGGTGGTGGTCGAGAATGCCGGTTTCGGCGCGGATGCGGCTGCACCGATTGCCCGTCGCGTGTTCGATTACCTTCAATTGGGGCTGTATCCGAGCAAGGAGGATATGGCGCTGACCCGTATCGGCAAGGCGGGGCCGCCGGTTGGAATCCCGCGGCAGGCCGAGACCGTGCCGCTGCCGGGTGCGACGATCATGCTCGGGAACCCGAACTCGAACCAGCAGATTGTTCCGCTGGCGGTTACGGATATTCCGTTGATCAATGCCGGACCGGCAATCGCGTCGCCGGTGGCCGTCATCAACGCGCCGCGCAGCACCCAATGAATATTGCCTTCGACAAACCCTCGCTGCTGCAGCGCGTGACTCCGATCTTCCGCGGCTTCGATGCCCCGCTGCTGATCGGTCTGGTATTGCTCAGTGTGGCTGGCCTGGTCACGATGTATTCGGTGGGTTTCGACCACGGCACCCGCTTTGTCGATCACGGCCGCAACATGATGCTGACTGCCGGCATCCTGTTCATGGTCGCTCAGGTGCCACCGCAGCGTCTGATGACGCTGGCCGTGCCGCTGTACACGATCGGCCTGACGCTGCTTGTGGTGACCGCCATCTTCGGTATCACGAAGAAGGGTGCAACCCGCTGGCTCGACTTGCGAATCACGGTGATCCAGCCGAGCGAGATCATGAAGATCGCGACACCTCTGATGCTGGCCTGGTGGTTCCAGCGCCGGGAAGGGCAATTGACAGTGCCTGATTTCGTGGTTGCGGTGGTCTTGCTGGCGATACCGGTCGCGCTGATCGTCAAGCAACCCGATCTCGGCACCGCGCTGCTGGTCTTGTCGACCGGTCTGTACGTGCTGTTCTTTGCCGGCCTGTCTTGGCGGCTGATGGCGCCCATCCTGATCGCGGCGGCTTTGGCAATCGCCGCACTGGTGGTGACGGGCGACAACATCTGCCAACCCGACATCGACTGGCCGTTCCTGCGCGGTTATCAGAAGAACCGCATCTGCACCCTGCTGGATCCATCGACCGATCCACTCGGCAAGGGTTTCCACATCATCCAGGGCATGATCGCGATCGGCAGCGGCGGCATCGACGGCAAGGGCTTCATGAAGGGGACGCAAACCCACCTCGAATTCATTCCGGAGCGCACCACCGATTTCGTCTTCGCGGCGTTCGCAGAAGAGTTCGGGTTGATCGGATGCCTCTCGCTGCTGGCGGTCTTCCTGTTCCTGATCTTTCGCGGCCTGATGATCGCGTCCGAAGCGCCGACCGTGTTCACGCGGCTGCTGGCGGGTGCGATCACGTTGAGCTTTTTCACCTATGTATTTGTCAACATGGGCATGGTCAGCGGCATCCTGCCGGTGGTTGGTGTGCCGTTGCCGTTCATCAGCTACGGCGGAACGGCGATGATCACGCTCGGCCTGAGTCTGGGCATCCTGATGTCGATCGCGAAGAGCCGTCGTCTGGTGCAGAGCTGAGCGCAGTGCGCTCGGGTTGAGCGCCCGGCCCTTCCTCCTGTTGGGGGAGGCCATGCTTTCCATTCACATACCCCTGTACAAACATCCAGTCTTTGCGATAATGGTGGCAATCACTGGAGATCGCAATGGACGCACCCGTCAAAGCACTGAATACCGAAAAAGCCAAGGCCTTGCAAGCCGCGTTGTTGCAGATCGAAAAGCAGTTCGGCAAGGGTTCGATCATGCGGCTGGGCGAAGGCGAGGTGATCGAGGATATCGAGGTGGTCTCCACCGGCTCGCTGGGCCTGGATATCGCGCTCGGCGTGGGCGGCCTGCCGCGCGGGCGGGTGGTCGAGATCTACGGGCCTGAATCGAGCGGCAAGACCACCTTGACACTGCAGGTGGTGGCCGAAATGCAGGCACTGGGTGGCACCTGCGCCTTCATCGATGCCGAGCACGCACTGGACACCGGTTATGCGCAAAAGCTGGGTGTCAATCTGCAGGAGTTGCTGATCAGCCAGCCTGATACCGGCGAGCAGGCGCTCGAAATCGTCGATGCCCTGGTGCGCTCCGGCTCGGTCGACCTGGTGGTCATCGACTCGGTGGCGGCCTTGACGCCGAAGGCCGAGATCGAGGGCGAGATGGGTGATTCACTGCCCGGCCTGCAGGCCCGGCTGATGAGTCAGGCGCTGCGCAAGCTGACCGGCACGATCAAGAAGACCAATACCATGGTCATCTTCATCAACCAGATCCGCATGAAGATCGGTGTGATGTTCGGTTCGCCCGAAACCACGACGGGTGGCAATGCACTCAAGTTCTACGCATCCGTTCGGCTCGACATTCGCCGCATCGGCAGCATCAAGCGCGGCGAGGAAGTGATCGGCAACGAAACCAAGGTGAAGGTGGTCAAGAACAAGGTGGCTCCGCCATTCAAGACGGCCGAGTTCGACATCCTCTACGGCGAAGGAATCAGCCGCGAAGGCGAGATCATCGACATGGGCGTCGAAGCCAAGGTGCTCGAGAAGAGCGGTGCCTGGTATTCCTACCTCGGCGAGAAAATTGGTCAAGGCAAGGACAACTCGCGCGAATTCTTGCGCGAAAACCCGGCGCTGGCGGTCGAGATTGAAAACAAGGTTCGCGCCGAGATGGGCATTCCCCTGCTGCCGGGTGCGGCCGAAGGCGCTGGCGCCGACGCACCTCCAGCCAAGGCCAAAGCCGCCAAGGTCTGAAGTTTTTCGGGGCGATGCGCAAGCCGCCTTCGCTGCGCGTTCAGGCCATCACCTGGCTCGCGCAGCGCGAATACAGTGAACGGGAACTCCGGGTCAAACTGCTGCGTCGGATGAAGGTGTTGCAGCGGCGGGCCCCATCTGGCGCGCCGTCTGGATCGCCTGTTGTCGAGTCAGCGCTTGCCTTGGATACACCGCCGGAGGCACGGAGCCCTTGCTTCAGCGACGACGAGATCGACGACGTCATTGCCTGGCTGCTGCAACGTGGCTATCTCGACGAGCAGCGGTTTGTGGCGTCGCGCGTGCATGTTCGTTCCGAGCGCTTCGGCGTGTCGAGGATTGAGCAGGAGCTTTCGCGTCATGGACTCGACCTGCCGGCCGACGCGGCCGAGGCCTTGCGCACGACCGAACTCGAGCGCGCGAAAGCCGTGTGGCAACGCCGGTTCGGCTCGCCGCCAGTCGATATTCGGGACGCTGCGCGGCAGGCACGCTTTCTGGCCGGCCGCGGTTTCTCAGGTGACGTGATCCGGCGCGTCGTGCCGCGCTGGCTTGCTGATCGCAGCACGGATCTGGAACCGGGCTGACCCGTGCCTAGCCAATAGCCAACGCGGCTTGGCGGTGCGGTGCAGGGCAGGGGCCCCGAACAGGCCGCCTTGTGCATTGCAGCATGCTACATTGGCGGGCCGTGAGTGGGGCAGTCAGTCAATCCTGTTCCACCATGGTCTGAATCCGTTGCGCAGTACCGACGCCGCCAGGCACCCTGTTCCGCGAGCCTAACCATGGCCCTGCCGTCTCCCGCACCCGTCCATCCACTCCTTCATCGTTGCCGCATTGACGTGCAGATTTCCTGTCCATGCTGGCGTACGCCGAGCGGTGGACACGCGTCAGGCCAATCCACTTCGTTCAAGCCAGTCGTGCGGTCCCGCATCGAGCCGCGAGTTTTGCCCCGCTTTTTTTCCCCTCCGCCAGAGACCTGCC
>JBDTQC010000386.1:0-4078 GCA_039932405.1 Ideonella sp. | reverse complement strand
TTCGAGAAGGCCTGGACGAAGCTGGCCGAGCGCGCGGCAATCACGATGTCGCAGGCCAGCGCCAGGTTGGCGCCGGCACCGGCGGCTACACCATTGACCGCTGCGACGACCGGCACCGGCATCGACTGAAGGCGCAGTGCAAGCGGCCGGTAGTGGCGCTCGATGACCGCGCCGATATCGGGTGCCTGCCCGGCTTGCGGCGACATGCCGGGCTCGTTGAGATCCTGCCCCGCGCAAAAGCCCCGCCCGCTGCCGGTTAGAACAACGCAGCGAACGTCGACATCATTGGCAGCGGCATCGAGTTCGGCCAGCAGAACCTCGTGCATGGCTGCCGTGAAACTGTTCAGTGCCGCAGGTCGGTTCAGGCTCAACTGCCGGACCGGCCCGCTCTGGCTGACCAGCACCAGCGAATCGGGAGGAGACATCAGGATGTTCGACGCGCCTGGCGAATCGCTTGGGCTGGATGGTGAAAGCATGTGGCTGCTCCTGGGCTTGCGCGCACGGCCGCCAAATCGGATGCGCGGCGTTTAATTCATTGACCGATCGGTCAATGATAAGTCTCGACCGGGCCGCACGACATGGGGGAAACCTGTAACGCGCAGATCAGCACCTGAACGTTGAAATCACCGGCTCGACCTGGTCAGGGCTGACCGGCAGATTCGCCAATCATCGACTGCTGACTGGCGCCGCTTTCAACATCGGCAGAAGATGCTTGAAGCGCTCGTGACGGCAATCCTTCAGCCATTCGAATGCCACCATCTCGACCCCGACCAACTGCGCGCCTGACTGCCGCAAGCGCCTCAGTGCCTGTTTCCGGTTGAACGCCAACCGGGAGCCGGAGGCTTCGGCGACTACCCACACGCGGTGACCGGCGCGCAGCAGGCCGAGCGAGGTCTGCATCAGGCAGACGTGTGCCTCGCAACCAGCGATCACGATGTCGAGCGAGGCATCGGCACCGCGTTTCGGGCGCGCACTGGCAAGCACGTCGAGCAGGCCGTCGGCGCAGGCGTCGAAATGGGTTTTCTCGACGATGCGGCCGCAACGCGAGCGTATCGACGGGACGTTGAGGCCCAGACTGGCCGGATTTTGTTCAGTGCCGATCACCGGGACGCCAAGCGCGATCGCCATGTCCGCCAGCCGGATTGCATGCGCGATCAGCAGTTCGCCGTCGTCCATCGATGGCATCAGGCGGGTCTGGTAGTCGATCAGAACCAGAACGCTTTGATCAAGCTGGATGGTATTCATGCGCCGGACCGTCCCGGCCGGGCTGCCGCCGATGTGAGTTTCGCTGGCGGGTCGGTCGGTGGTTGGGCGCAGTTCGCCGCGCTGGCGGCTTTGTCGGAAACCATGCATCAAGTCTAATGGACGAACAGACTGAACGCTCCTCAAGGGTGCCTGGCTGAGCCTTGCCGGGGTTCGAAGATCGGTTTGCTGCGCAGCGCCTCGAGCGCGTCGCTCAGGCACCGAACCTGTTGCTGCAGCGGCAGCGGTGCGGGCCTTTCGCCACTGATCACCGACTGGATATAAAGCGCGGTCGTCGAAGCATCGGTTTCGCGCGGCAGTAGCGGCATCTCGGTCAGCACGCCCTCTTGCGGAGCAAGCGACAACTCTGGCCGATGGATGCCGCTGATGAAGACATCGATGCGCGGCAGGCGTCTCGGATCCGCGACGGGCTCGCCTTCAGTGCCGCGCATCAGCAGTGCATCGGCCTGGCTTTCCTGCAGAAAGGTCTTCAGGCTGCTGCCGTATTCGGGATGCGTGTAGTTGACGACCCGCAGTGACTGGCCGCCGCTGCAGGGGTCGAGCAGCTTGGCGATGGTATGCCCCGAATTGCGCAACCCGACCTGCCAGCGCACATCGAGCAGGCGTGCCAGCGACGGGCACAGGTCCTCGATGGCCATGAAGACTGGCTCACGTCGCCGCCAGGCCTCGGCCATGTCGTCGGCGTCGCGGGCCCGCGGCAGGCCCAGTGTCTGGAACACCTCGGCACTGGTGACGCGGCCGGGATCGCGCAGCGGGCCGTGGACCAATACCTGGATATCCTGCTGCGCCAGCAGCAGCGCCAGCAAGGCAGTCAGGTTCGGCAGTTTGCGCGCGCCGTTATATGAAGGCAGCACCACGGTGCTGCGGGTCGGCGTCAATGGCAGGCAGCGCGCATGAACCGCGCGCAGAAAACCGCCCAGTTCGGCTTGCGATTCGCCTTTGATGCGCATTGCCATCACGAAGGCGCCGAGCTCGACCTCGCCGACCTCACCGTCGAGCACAGCCGCCATCACCGCGAACGCTTGATCCGCATCGAGCGCGCGAGCGCCTTCCTTGCCGCGGCCGATGACTTTCAGGAAGGGAGCGATCTTCATGCGCTGGAGTTTCGCAAGTTTCGGGCCGATCACCAAAGTCGCGCCTTGTCCCTCGTTCAGGCCGTGATCAGTTGCTGTCGGATCAGACGCTTGATTTCTGGCACGCACGATCCGCAATTCGTCCCGCACTTCAGTTCTTGCTGCAGCATCGGCAATTGATTTTCGGCTGGACCCGGATGTTCGCCGAGCCAGGCATTGATCGCAGCCTCGCCGACATCCAGGCAACTGCAGACCTGTCGACCTTTCGATGGCAATGCCACCGGAGCCTGTGCACCGGGGATCAACAAGGCGCGGCCGTACGCCTGGGTGGGCAGGTCGTCTTGCAGCAGCGGCCGAATCCATGACTCGGCACGAATGTCGCCTGCCAGTACAAACCCGTACAGCCGTTGCGCGTCGCCTTGACCGCTCAGCCGCATGCTGCGCCGTTGACCGCGCCGCTGGTCGGCGTAATGCAGCACCCCCGCGGCGCCCAGTCCCATCAGTTGCTCGATGTGCATCAGCAAGTCATCTTCGACCGGAGCCGTCGCAGCCGCGCGAAACATCAGGCCGCAGTGTTCACGGCCGAACGGCACGGTGGATGCGAAATCGAAGCTTGGCATCAGCGCTCGAAGTTTGTCGCGCACGTCCAACACGGCGTCTTCCGGCAGCCAGGCCAGCGCGAGCAGTTTCCACGGCAATTCCACCGCGGCGATCTGCACCGCCGCGTGTTTCAGCTCGGGTTGCTTCGAGTGGGGGCAGAAGGCAGGCGATGTCAGGCCGTTGACGCCGAGCATCGGCGCGCCATTCGGGCTGCGCCCCGACAACGCCTCCTCGCCCCAGTGCATCGCAATGAATGCCTGAGACGGCGCCATCTGCGCGCTGGCCTGCACCGGCAGCACCAGGCTGCCGCGCCGCGAACTGATGCGCACCAGGTCGCCGTCGACGAGCTTGCGGCGGGCCAGATCCTGCGCATGCATCTCGACCACCGGCTCGGGCACATGGCCGAACAGGCGGCCGATGGTGCCGGTGCGGCTCATGCCGTGCCATTGGTCGCGCAGGCGGCCGGTATTGAGCGAGAACGGAAAGCGCGCATCGCGTGGCTCCGCCAGCTTGTCGAATGGCGTGTCGAAGAAGACTGCCCGCCCGTCAACGGTCGGGAAAATTCCATCCTCGTAGAGGCGCTTCTGCCCAGCCATTGCCCCTTCCGGATACGGCCATTGGGCCGGCGCGGCTGCCAGTCTGGCATAGCTCAGCCCGGTGATATCGAGGTCACGGCCACGGGTGCTTTCGCGGTGTTCGTTCCACAATGCTTCGGCGCTCTCGTACTGGAACAACGACTGCCCTTCGAGCCGGTGCTGCCGGTCGTGCAAACGCCCCTGCAGCCGCTGTGCGAAATCGGAGGCGATCGCCCAGTCGTGGCGCGATTCGCCCGGCGCTGCGACCGCCGCGTTGACTCGGCTGATGCAACGCTCGCTGTTGGTCACCGTTCCGTCCTTCTCGCCCCAGGTGGTGGCTGGCAGTAGCAGGTCGGCGAAGTTGCAACTGGCGGTCGTCGAGAAGGCTTCCTGCACGACGACATATTCCGCGCGTTCGAGGGCACGTCGAACCATCGCCTGGTCGGGCAGCGATTGCGCGGGGTTGGTACATGCGATCCACAACGCCTTGATCTCGCCGTCGGCCGCGGCGCGAAACATCTCGATCGCGGTCTTGCCGGGCGCTGTCGGCACGTCCGCAACACCCCA
>JBDTQC010000385.1:0-4080 GCA_039932405.1 Ideonella sp. | reverse complement strand
GTCGACGAAATATTCGATGTAGCGACCCGGCTGCGCCGTATCGCGAAACAGGCCCCACGACAACGCTCCCTGACGTAGACGGGCGCGGCGCGTTTCCCGCATGATCTCGGTGAATTCCGCGGCGCGGGCAGTGTCGATCTGGTATTCGACGGTCACCATCACCGGGCCTTCATCGCCGTGCAGTTCGATCACTGGGGGCGGCGCACTGCTGGTGCTGACTGACGGTGTCAGGTCTTCCTCGACCCCACCGTCGACGGTCAGGCCGCGGCTTGCGAACAGGATGATCGGGCCGATCACCGCGGCCGTGATGACGCTGATCGGCACGCTGCTGTGGCTGGCGACGTAGCCCCAGATCGCAGCACCCGCGGCGCTGCCACCCATCAGCGCCATCTGGTAGATCGACATGCCGCGGGCGCGTACCCAGTTCGGCAGCGCCATCTGCGCCGCCAGCGTCAACGAGTTCGCCACCGTCAGCCACATCATCCCGGCCACCACCATCGCCGGCACCGCCAGCCAGATCGTCGGCGAGAGCACGACGATGCAGGCAGCCAGGGCATGCAGCACGGTGCCCCAGCGAATCAGGCCGTCCCGATCGAGCCGGCCGCGCAGCATCGGCAGCAGGAACAGAGCGACGACCACGGCCCCCGCACCCATCGCTGCGAGCAGCAAGGTAAATGTTCCGGCTCCACCCCCCAGACGACGTGCGATCAACGGCAGCAGTGCCGTCAATGCGGTGGTCTGCAGAAAGAACAGGAAGATCCGCACCAGCACCGCCCGCATGCGCGGCGATTGCTTCACGTGCTGCACGCCGACCCGCATCGCACCGAAAAAACGCTCACCCGGCAGCGCACTGACCTTGCGTTGCGAGCGCCACCGCATGATCAGCACAAAGGCGACGACCGACAGGCACGCGTTCAGCAGATAGACGTACGGGCTGCCCACACCCGCCAGCAGCGCACCCGCCACCACCGGCCCGATGACACGCGACATGTTCATCGCAATGCCATTCAAGGCCAATGCTGCGGGCAGATGGTGCCGTTCGACGATCTCCGGCACGATCGCGGCAAACACGGGCCAGCGCATTGCCATGCCGATGCCATTGGCAAAGGTCAGCGCCAGCAGCGTCGGCGCGGTCAGCCCGTCGAAAAATGCCAGCACCCCCAGCACCACCGCAACCAGCGCAACCCACAATTGAGTCACGGCGAAGTAGCGGCGCCTGTCGACGATGTCGGCCAGCGCCCCGCTTGGCAAGCCCAGCACAAAGACCGGCAAGGTGGATGCCGCCTGAACCAGCGCCACCATCACGACACTGTCGGTCAACGATGTCATCAGCCAAGCGGATGCGACATCGTTCATCCACATCGTCACATTGGCCGCCAGCCAGGCCAGCCACAACATGCGAAACACCGGCTCGCGCAGCGGCCCCAGGATCGATGGGTTGTCGAGCTGAGCCGCAGCGATGGCGGGTTCAGTGCTCAACGGGTCGGGCTGAAGTGGCACGTGCATGCACCGATTTTGCTCGAAAGCCGCTCAGGCGCCGATGGCGCCAGTGCGCCGTACGCGCACTCAATCGATGCGCTTCGGCTCGGCGCGGCTCAATTCGAGAGCCTGAGCCGCGCGCTTCAGGGCGCTGCAAACACCTATGCGCACTCGCTGGCACCGCTGCACAAGCGCGGACCGCTTGGAGCCTTTATGCTGAACTCCTCTATCCACGCACCGACAAGGCGCTCGCAAGGAGAATCGATGAATACCCTCAGCACAACCGAGTCGACGCAGGTCGAAGCGGCGTCGAAACCCAGCAACGCGTCGATCGAGGCGCGCCGCATCGCGGCCACCCCGCGCGGCGTGAGCATTGCCTTTCCGGTTTATGCGGCGCGAGCACGCAATGCCGAGTTGTGGGATGTCGAAGGCAAGCGCTATATCGATTTCGGGGCCGGCATCGCGGTACTCAATACCGGGCATCGCCACCCGCGTCTGGTCGAGGCGATTGCGCAGCAACTCGATCGCTTCACGCACACCGCCTACCAGGTCGTGCCCTACGAAAGTGTTGTCACGCTGGCTGAACGCTTGAATGCCCTGACCCCGGGCAATCACCCGAAGAAGACGGCTTTCTTCACTACCGGCGCGGAGGCGGTCGAAAACGCGATCAAGATCGCCCGCAACGCGACCCGGCGCCCGGGCGTGATCGCGCTGAGTGGAGCCTTTCACGGTCGCACCTACCTCGGGATGGCACTGACTGGCAAAGTGGCGCCTTACAAGGCCGGCTTCGGCCCGTTCCCCGCCAGCGTCTTCCATGTGCCGACGCCCATCGAACTGCACGGCGTCAGCGTTGAGCAGTCGCTGCATGCGATCGCCCAGCTGTTCAAGGCCGACATCGAACCCGACCAGGTGGCCGCGATCATCGTCGAGCCGATCCAGGGCGAAGGTGGCTTCTACGTCATGCCGCCCGAGTTTCTGCGCGCCTTGCGCAAGATCTGCGATGCACACGGCATCGTGCTGATCGCCGACGAGATCCAGACCGGTTTCGCCCGCACCGGCAAGCTGTTCGCGATGGAGCACTGCGGCGTGATCCCCGACCTGATGACGATGGCCAAGAGCCTGGCTGGCGGCATGCCGCTGTCGGCCGTGTGCGGGCGCGCCGAGATCATGGATGCGCCGGCACCGGGCGGGCTGGGTGGCACTTATGCCGCCAACCCGCTGGCCATCGCCTCGGCGCTGGCGGTGCTCGACGTGATCGAAGACGAGAAGCTGTGTGAACGTGCGCAGCGCCTGGGCCGGCGCTTGACCGAGCGGCTGACCACCTTGCAGTCACACCATCCGGCGATCAAGGATATCCGCGGGCTCGGCTCGATGATTGCCATCGAATTCGCCAGGCCCGACGGCACACCAGACTCCGACTTGCCCAGGGAGATCATCAAGCGCGCTCAAGCGGCCGGCTTGTTGTTGCTGTCGTGTGGCATCTACGGCAACGTGATCCGTTTCCTGTTTCCGTTGACGATCGAAGACGAGGTCTTCGAAGAGGGCATGGCGATCCTGGCGCAGGCCATCGCTGGCTGATCCTGAACAACAAGGCAAAACCTTCCAAACATCATGCTGAAACTCAAAGACCCTTCCCTTTTCAAGCAACAGGCCTACGTGGCCGGCGAATGGGTCGATGCCGACAACGGCAAAACCGTTGCCGTCACCAATCCGGCCAACGGTGAACAACTCGGCAGCGTGCCAATGTGCGGCACGGCCGAAACCGAACGGGCAATCGCTGCCGCCGACCAGGCGCAGAGAGCTTGGCGCGACGTTGCAGCCAAGCAGCGCTCCGCGGTGCTGCGCAAGCTGAACGACCTGATGCTGGCCAACACCGACGACCTCGCGTTGATCATGACCTCCGAGCAGGGCAAGCCACTGGCTGAATCAAAGGGCGAGATCGCTTACGCGGCATCATTCATCGAGTGGTTCGCCGACGAAGCACGCCGGGTCTACGGCGATACCATCCCGGCGCCGCTCGGCGATCGCCGCATCATCGCGATCAAGCAGCCGGTCGGCACCACGGCAGCCATCACACCGTGGAACTTCCCGACCGCGATGCTGACCCGCAAGGCCGGCCCCGCGCTGGCTGCCGGTTGCTCGATGGTCGTCAAACCGGCGACCCAGACACCGTTTTCGGCACTTGCCTTCGCTGAACTGGCCGAGCGCGCCGGCGTGCCGAAAGGGCTGCTGTCGGTACTGACCGGTTCAGCCAGCCAGATCGGCGGCGAGATGACGCGCAACCCGCTGGTGCGCAAGCTGAGCTTCACCGGCTCGACCGAGGTCGGCCGGCTGCTGATGCGCCAGAGCGCCGACACGGTGAAGAAGCTGTCGCTGGAACTCGGCGGCAACGCGCCGTTCATCGTCTTCGACGACGCCGATCTGGATGCCGCGGTCGAAGGCGTGATGGTCTCGAAGTACCGCAACACCGGCCAGACCTGCGTCTGCGCCAACCGCATCTATGTCCAGCGGTCGGTGCTGCAGGCCTTCAGCGACAAGCTGGTGGCCCAGGTCAAGGCGATGAAGGTCGGGCCCGGCACCGAGCCCGGCGTCACCCAGGGG
>JBDTQC010000384.1:0-4085 GCA_039932405.1 Ideonella sp. | reverse complement strand
CCGCTCGCCAGCCCGCTCGCCTGCCATCAGATACTGGAAGTGCAGACGGAACCGGTCGCGTCGGATGGCCGCGTAGCGGGTGGCTGAAAACAATTCGGCGAAGCGCGGTGACAGCAGCCGCGGGTGATCGGGCCGCGGTACCGGCAGGCCGGCGGCGGCAACCGGATCGGTCAGTGCAAAACAGCAGCCGTCCGGTGGAGCGCTGACATCGACCCAGTCGAGCGCCGGCTCCGCGGCGACGCTTGCCAGTTCATCGCGAAAGCGTTGCGCCGACGGCAGGCTGCTGAGCAGCGGCGACCATTGGCCAAGTGTCAGCAGCGACAAGCGGGGGCCGCGCGCGCCGAGCTGCGGATCGAGCCGCAGCGCGCGCGCCAGCGCTGCCGTCGCCATGATGCTGCCCGAGCTGTGCGCAACGATCAGCACCTCGTCGCAGGCCGGTGTCGACTGCATCCGTTCCACGATGCGGCGGCCGAAATGATCGAGCCGGTCTTCGAGCGCCGTGACACCGCGGCTTCCCTGCAGGCCGGTGAACGCGTAACTGCGCAGCAGCCATTGCACGTTCATCGTGCGTTCGACCCAGAGCGCCAGGCCGGCGGCGCCGCCGAGCACGCCGATGCCCGCCAGCACACCAGGCCACCACGAACCCGCGTTGGTCGCTACCCAAGTGGCCAGCAGCCAGGCCGTCGGCAGACTGAGCAGCAGGCCGATCAACAGCAGGAACGGCGCGACCAAGGCCAGCACCGGTGGCCACGCGAGCTTCAGCATCGTCCACAAGGCGCCGCTGCGAAGGTACAGCAGCGTGGTGCAAACCAGCTGCCACGCCAGCACGGCCGGGTTGCGCGACCAGTGGGTGCGCACGATGTCGTCCCAGCGCAGAAACTCGAAGACCGATTCGACGTCCGCCTCGGCCGGTGCCGGTGCGGTGAAATGCCGCAGCGTCCAGACCGCGGAATGTGCCGAGGCGCGGCGCCTCCCTCCAACCTCGATTCGATAGCCACCGATCGCACCGGCGAGTGCCGCCTGTTCGGTGAACAAGCGGTGGTAGTGGGCAGGTCCCTTCGGGTCGAAGCCGCTGATGTAGAACAGATGACGGCGCCGCACGCTGCCGGAGATAGGCGGGCTTGCGGCGGTGGCTGCGGTCGTATCAGCGGATGGTCTGCTCATGCAGACCTTTCTGCAGGATCAGATCGACCACCGCCTGCTCGCGCTTGTTGGCGCGCTGGCAATGGTTCTTCTGGAACAGGTTGGCGATGCGAATCACCCACGGTGCCCACCAGCGGCGTTCGCGCTCGCGCCAGGCATGTGACGAAACCGACTCCCATGCGTATCCGTTGAACACCGTGGCGTTGACGAAATGGTCGAGTGCGCGCACGCCTTGGCGGCCGCGCTCGGCCTTGCCGAACAGGCCGACCCACCACAGGATCAGGTAGCCGATCAGCGCCAGCGGCACCACGGCGGTCATCAAGAGAAAGCCGGCCAGTCGTTCTTTCATCGTCTGAATATCCGTAAGCGCACGCCGTTGGCCGAGCGGATGGTGATCCGACCGACCGGTTCTGGCGATTGTCCGGGCACCGGCTCGAGACGGTAGTGCTGCGCCAGCATCGCCAGCAGCAAGGTGGCTTCCTGCAACGCGAAGTTGGCGCCAATGCACACGCGCGGGCCGATACCGAATGGCAGGTAGGCGGTCTTCGCCGATTCGCGACCGGCGGGTGTATCGAAGCGATCCGGATCGAAGGCATCGGGATGCGACCACAGTTCGCGATGGCGGTGGATCAGCCAGGGCGAAATCACCACCGAGGCATGGGCCGGAATGTCCTTGTCGCGCATCCGGTCGGCGGCCACCGCTTCGCGGGTCAGGAAGCCGACCGGCGGGAACAGCCGCAGCGCCTCGCGAAAGACCTGCCGAACCAGTGTCAGCTCGCGCAGGTCGGCCGCTTCAGGTGTGCGCGTGCCCAGCACCCGATCGACTTCGGCCTGCACGCGCTGCTGTACATCGGGCGCGTTGGCCAGCAGGTGAAGCGCCCAGGTCAGCGCGCTGGCGGATGTTTCGTGGCCGGCGAGGAACAGCACGGCGACCTGATCCAGCGTTTCCTCGAAGGACATCGCCGCGCCGCTGTCCGGGTCGACCGCGTCGAGCATTGCCTCGAGGATGTCGCGCGGTGCGGCCAGATCCGGCGCAGCGGGTTGGGCGGCAGCGCCGAGCGAGCGCGAACGGTGGCGTTCGAAGCGTGGCCGGATCAGCTGACCGAGCAGGTCGCGGATTTCGGCCGCCGCCCGCCGGCTGCGTCTGACCTGCCAGAACGGCACCAGCAGTGGCAACAGCCACTTGAGCCCGTAGATCAGCGGCAGCGACAAACGTGGTGCCAGCTGCTGGAATTCGGCGAAGGCGGCAAAGATGCGGCGCGCCTGCTCGCCTTCCATCGGCTTGGACAGGATGGTTCGAAAGATGATGTCGCCGGTGACATGGGTCATCTCGATTTCCATGTCGTGCGCCCCGCCGTCCGGCAATTGGTCGAGGCGCGACACCAGCGCCAGCGCCGCCTGCAGCATCAACGGGAAAGCGATCGTGATGCGTGCGTTCGCGAACGCCGGGTTCATCAGTTTGCGCTGGCGCTCCCATAGCGCGCCGTTGGTCGTGATCAGGCTGGCGCCGAGCAAGGGTTGCAGCGCGCGGTCGAGCAGACGGTGTTTCGGATAGTTGGCGATCGCATCGACCATCACGTGGCGTACCCATGTCGGCTCGTTGACCATGTAGACATGGTTGCCGAACAGATGGACCTCACCCATCTTCATGCGGTAGCTGCGCTCGAACAGGCTGTGCAGCCACGAATGACGGGCGCGGAAAAACAGCGACCAGCTCGGCACCTTGCCGGTCTGCGGCGTCGGATAGGCCGGACAGAACAGCGCAGGCTGGTCGCGTGCTGCGTCATCGGCGTGATCCGCGCTGTGCGGGCAGGCTGGCGTGCGCTCGGGCATCGGCGAATTATTCTCGAGCTTGCGGCGCCACCGGCTGCAGCTGGGTATGCGCCACCGAGGCCTCCGCGGCGTCGTCGGCCTGATCGAAGCGCGCTCGCAGGCTTTGCGAACCGGCGGTGATCGCGAAATAGTCGTAGCGCCCAGGATATTCCGACGCCATCAGGTATTGCATGTGGACCAAGAAGCGATTGCGCTTCAATCGGGCATAGCCGGCGCTCGAAAACAGCAGGTGAAAACGCGGCGACAGCAGCCGCGGGTGCCAGCCGGCCGCGACCGGTTGCAGGCCGGCGCTCGTCACCGGATCGACCTGCGGAAAAGCAGCCCAATCGATGGGCGCGGTGATGTCCAGCCAATCGACCGGCGCGTCGGCGACGCGTTGCAGGTCGCGGCGAAAATCGACGGCATCGGTCAGCGAACTGAGCAGTGGCATGCAATGGCCCAGACTGAGCAATGCGATGGCTGGCCGCCGCTGCCTGGGCTCGGCAGAGTGGGCGTCCTGTTCGTCCTGCAGCGCAAGCACCCTGGCGATCACGCCGACTGCCAGATTCGCCCCGACGCTGTGTCCGACGATCAGGATTTCATCCGGCGCATCATCACCTTTGGCGGCGGCGACCGCAGCAATCCGTTGCGCGAAGGCAGCCAGCCGCTGGTCCAGAACCGGCACTGCGCCGGCCGTTTGCAGGTGTGCGAAACGCACCAGCCGCAACAGCCAGGTGATCCGGATCCGGTGCACCAGCTTCACGCTCAGGCCGAACAGCACGGCGGCCAGCAGCGCGCCGAGCGCCGCCGCCGCAAACGCAGGCGTGCCGGTGATGGTGCGGGTTGCCCAGGCCAGCGCCACGCCCGCGGCGCCTGACATTGCGGTGCACAGCGCCAGTACCAGCAGCGGGAGAAGGGTCGCGTAGACAGGCGGGCCGAACAGCCGGAGCGCGCGCTGCACGGCACCATCGCGAACCATGAAGTCCACCGTTGTTGCTCCATCCATCAAGACTTTCCAGGCCGATTTGGCCCAGTGCGTTTTGACGATGTCGTGCCACTCAAGCAACTCGTAGATGGCGTGCACGCTGCCGTCAGCCGTATTAGCGGTGGTGGTCCAGGACGTGCTGTTC
>JBDTQC010000383.1:0-4087 GCA_039932405.1 Ideonella sp. | reverse complement strand
TGCTCGATCATGTCGAAGCGCTGATCGGCACCGGCGTCTCGGTCTATTTCAGCCAGATCTTCTTCAAGCCGCCCGAAGGCGGCGGTCCGAAACCGGCGCACCAGGACAATTTCTATTTCGGACCGACCGATCCCGAAGGCGTGGTCACCGCATGGATAGCCCTCGACGACGCCACACTGGAAAACGGCTGCCTCTACTTCGGCGACGGCACCAACGCCGGCCCGGTCTACGCACATTTCGCGCCCGCAGGAGAGCCCTACAACCTGCAGCTTCCGCCAGCCATCCTCGACAAGCAGCCGATGTCGCCAGCGCCGGTTCGCAAGGGCGGCGTCAGTTTTCACCATGGCAACACCTTCCACGCCTCGGGACCGAATCACAGCGACAAATGGCGCCGGGCGTGTGCCTTGCATTTCGTCAGCAACGGCAACGAATTTGCCAATCCCGCCCTGCCCTACGACCATTCGCTCAAGTTCAAGGTGTCCTGAAATGGCTCGCTGGCTCCTGCATCCTGCAACGCGGCCGTTCTGGCTGATCCTGATGTTGCTCGTCCTGTGGGACATCGTGGTGCGGCTGTTCAAGATTCCGCCCTACCTGATCCCACCGCCGCTGGCCGTTGTCAAGTCACTGGTTGCGGAGTGGCAGATGCTGTTGGCGCAGAGCTTGCCGACGCTGTATGCCACGCTGGGCGGTTTTGCTGCGTCAGCGGTGATCGGCATCCCGATCGCGATGTGGATCGCCTATTCGCGCACCGTCGAATCCTTCGTCTACCCGCTGCTGGTGTTCTCGCAGTCGATTCCGAAGGTGGCGATCGCGCCGCTGTTCGTCGTGTGGTTCGGCTTCGGCATCGTGCCGAAGGTGATCGCCGCCTTCCTGCTCGGCTTCTTCCCCGTCGTCGTCTCGACGGTGCAGGGCTTCAAGTCGATCGAGCCCGAGGTGATCGATCTGGCGCGTTCGATGGGCGCCAATCCGTTGAAGATCTTCCTGAAATTCCGTTTGCCACAAGCCATGCCGTCGATCTTCAGCGGATTGAAAGTCTCAGTCACGCTGGCCGTGGTGGGCGCGGTGGTCGGTGAATTCGTCGGCTCCAACTCCGGTATCGGTTTCGTGCTGCAGCGCGCGACCGGTACCTTCGATCTTCCGCTGATGTTCGCAGCGCTGGTGGTGTTGTCGACCATGGGTGTGCTGCTGTTCCTCGTGGTCGAACTGGTCGAGCGCTGGATGATGCCCTGGCACGCCTCGCAACGCCATGACATGCAGGCTTCGGCCTGAGCAGGTTCCGGTTTTCTCATTCAACACCAACAGGAGACAAAGATGAAACGTCGCAATCTGATCCGGCTCGTGTGTGCCGCTGCCGCGGTGGCAGGCGCCATGCTGGCAGCGCCTGCGATGGCGCAGCCGAAAGACAAGGTCACCTTGCTGCTCAACTGGTACGTCTACAGCGAGCACGCGCCCTTCTTCGTTGGCAAGGAGAAGGGTTTCTATGAGGCCGAAGGGATCGACCTCGACATCCAGGAGGGCCGCGGCTCAGCCGTCTCGACACAGGCCGTTGCAGCGAATTCGGCCACCTTCGGTTATGTCGACGTGCCAACGATGATCCGCGCAGCGACCAAGGGCGCGCCGGTCAAGGCAATCGGCGTCGCGCTGCAACTCAGTCCGATGTCGGTGATGGGACTGGCAGAGAAGAACATCAAGACACCGAAGGACATCATCGGCAAGACGATCGCGATGACGCCGGGCGATTCGATGAGCCAGGTCTGGCCGCTGTTCATGAAGAAGACCGGCCTCAAGGAGAGCGATTACAAGGTGGTGTCGGGTGACGGCCAGACCAAGTTGAATGCGGTGATCAACGGCCAGGCCGATCTGCTGCTGGGCTACGTGATGGACCAGAACATCAAGATCCGCGACGCCACCAAGAAGCCGGTCGAGGTGATCCGCTTTGCCGACTACGGCATCACGATGATCAGCTCGGGCATCATCGCGAACAAGGACACCCTCGCCAACAAGGCCGACATGGTCCGACGTTTCATGAAGGCCACCACCCGCGCATTCGAGGAAACCGAAAAGAACCCGGAAGCTGCGATCGATGCAATGCTGAAGGCCAATGCGAAGGCCGGCCAGCGCGACACGCTGATCATCGGTATCAAGCTGACAACCCCGCTGTATCACACCGCCGAAACCAAGGGCCAGCCACCGCTGCGTGCTTCGATGAAGGATATCAACGACTCGCTCGATCTGCTGGTGCAATATGGCGGCCTCGATCCCGCAGCGCGAGGCAAGGCCGAAGACTGGGTGACCAACGAATTTCTGCCGAAATGAGCTTGACGGCCGGCAAAGTGGTCGCGCTCAATCCCGAGCGCTCGGCGGCGGCTGCCAGTTCAGCCGCAGTGCTGATCGAGGGCCGCGGCGTCAGCAAGACCTACCGCACCCGCGAGGGTGATGTGGAGACACTGAAGCCGCTGGACTTCCAGATCCGCGCCGGCGAATTCGTATCGGTGGTGGGACCGTCGGGCTGCGGCAAGAGCACATTGATGAAGATGGTGGCCGGCCTGCTGCCGATCAGCGGCGGAGAGCTCGAGCTCTCCGGACATGCCGTGCGCGGGCCGCAGACCGATGTCGGCATCGTCTTCCAGAGCGCGCTGCTGCTGCCCTGGCGCAAGGTGATCGACAACATCCTGCTGCAGGCCGAGATCCGCAAGCTGCCGATGGCCGCGGCTCGCAAACGCGCCAGCGATCTGATGGCGATGGCCGGGCTGCAGGGCTTCGAGCAAAAGTATCCGTGGCAATTGTCCGGCGGCATGCAGCAACGCGTCGCCATCCTGCGCGCGCTGCTGCACGATCCGTCGGTGCTGTTGATGGACGAGCCGTTCGGCGCGCTCGACGCCATGACGCGCGAGCGCATGAACCTGGAGTTGCAGCGCATCTGGATGGCCTCGCAGAAAACCGTGCTGCTGATCACCCACAGCATCCCGGAGGCGATCTTCCTGTCAGACCGCGTGTTCGTGATGAGCGAGCGACCCGGCCAGATCATCAAGGTCTATGACATCGACCTGCCCCGCCCGCGTCCGCTCGACGTGATGGGTACTGAAGCGTTCGCCAGTTACGCCCGGCAATTGCGCGCGCATTTCTTCGCTCAGGGCAATCTGGACGCGCATTGAGCGCGCCCGTCGAGCCATGAGCCACGCCCCGAAACTCGTCGTCACCGCGCTCGATGCGCGGGTCCGGCCGGTGCAGTTGCGCCTGCCGTTTCGCTTCGGCGCGATCACGCTGACAGCCTGCCCGCAGCTGTTCGTGCGGGTTTCGCTGGACGACGGCACCGAGGGATTCGCTGCCGAGATGATGGTGCCGAAGTGGTTCGACAAGCGCGCCGCGCTGACGCCGCGCGATAACGTCGAGCATCTCGCTCAGGCCATCGAGATGACGGCTGCCGCGTACGTTGGCGATGCCCCGGCGACCGCCTTCGGGCTCTATTGGCGACATCGCCAGGCCCTCGCCAGCGCGGCCGAGGACGCCGGACTCACCGGCCTGTCGGGCAGCTTCGGCCAGGCCGTGATCGACCGGGCGGTGCTCGATGCGATGTGCCGCGCACACGGCGTCTCGTTCTTCGAGGCAGCCCGCGACAACCTGATCGGCATCGATGCGGTCGACGCACTGCCGGGCTGGGACTGGTCGGCCTGGCTGGCATCGCTGCAGCCTCTGAAACAGATCGAAGCCCGCCACACGGTGGGCATGCTCGACGAACTCGATACCGTCCGCCATGGCGACGATGGCCTGCCGATCAGCCTGCGGGCGGTGATCCGGCGCTACGGGCAGCGCAGTTTCAAGATCAAGCTCGGTGGTGATCCGCGCACCGATCTGAGCCGCTTGCGCGCGGTGCTTGCGGTTCTCGATTCGGAACTCGGCGACTTCCGCTACACACTGGATGGCAACGAACAATATGCCGACGCGACAGCGCTGGACGAGTTGCTGGATGGCCTGGCGCCGCTGCAGCGTCCGCTGTACATCGAGCAACCGGTTCCGCGCGAACTCAGTTTCGCCACCGCATTGCCGGCCGATCGGATTGCGCCGTTCCTGATGGACGAAGCCGACG
>JBDTQC010000382.1:0-4101 GCA_039932405.1 Ideonella sp. | reverse complement strand
CCTACAAGGGCAACGACATCGAGCGCTTCTACCGCTACGGCCTGCTGACCAACCCGGCGCTGAAGATCTACAAGCCTTGGCTCGACCAGCAGTTCATCGATGAACTGGGCGGCCGGGCGGAGATGTCGGCGTTCATGACGAAGGCCGGCTTCGGCTACAAGATGTCGGCCGAGAAGGCCTATTCGACCGATTCGAACATGCTCGGCGCCACTCACGAGGCCAAAGACCTCGAGCAGCTCGACAGCAGCATGATGATCGTCCAGCCGATCATGGGCGTGGCATTCTGGCGCGACGAAGTCGAGGTCAAGCGCGAGCGTGTCAGCGTGCGTTTCGAAGATGGCAAGCCGGTGGCGTTGAACGGCGTCAAGTTTGACAGCCTGGTCGAGCTGATCCTTGAAGCCAACCGGATCGGTGGCCGTCATGGTCTGGGCATGAGCGACCAGATCGAGAACCGTATCATCGAGGCCAAAAGCCGTGGCATCTACGAGGCGCCGGGCCTGGCGCTGCTGTTCATAGCCTACGAACGGCTGATCACCGGAATTCACAACGAGGACACGATCGAGCAGTACCGCGACAACGGCCGCAAGCTCGGCCGACTGCTGTACCAAGGCCGCTGGTTCGACTCACAGGCGCTGATGCTGCGCGAGACTGCGCAGCGCTGGGTGGCGCGTGCAATCACCGGTGAAGTGACGATCGAACTGCGCCGCGGCAACGACTATTCGATCCTCGATACGCGCTCACCCAATCTGACCTATCACCCGGATCGCCTGACGATGGAAAAGGGCGAATCCATGTTCTCGCCGCAGGACCGGATTGGTCAGCTGACGATGCGCAACCTCGATATCAGCGATACCCGCGACAAGCTGGCCGTCTATACCCGCACCGGCCTGTTGCCAAGCGGTGGTGGCTTGCCCAGGCTGGAGAGTGGCGAGAAGGATTGAGTCTCGCCAACCCGGTGCGCGGCGATGGCCTCAAACCAGGCCATCGAATGGCAGCACGTCGACCAGTTCGCCCGGGTCGACATTGCCTTGCTCATGATGCAGAACGACCAAGCCGTTGGCCACGCTCATGCTGCGCAGAATGCCCGACCCCTGCGATCCGGTAATGGCAACCTGCCAATGGCCGTCGGCAGCGCGGCTGACGATGCCGCGCTGGTATTCGGTGCGGCCCGGCTTTTTGCGGATTGCCGACGTCGCCGCCGCTCTCAACATCGGCAGTGGCGCCGAGCGCGCACCGCTCATCGCCAACAACGCATCGCGCACGAAGGCATAGAAGGTCACCATCACCGCGACCGGATTGCCGGGCAGGCCGAACAGGATCGCCGGGCTGGTTTCGCTTCGCTGAATATTGCCGATCTGGCCGATCCGTCCGATCGCCATCGGGCGCCCCGGCCGCATCGCGATTTTCCAGAACAACACGTCGCCGAGGCGGGCCATGACCTGTTTGGTGTGATCGGCCTCGCCGACACTGACACCACCTGAGGTGATCACGGCGTCGGCGGCGCCTGCTGCGTCGAGGAATGCCTGCTCAAGTGCCGCCGGATCGTCACGCACCACGCCCATGTCGATCACCTCGACACCCAGTCGCTGCAGCATCCCCCAGAGCGTATAGCGGTTGCTGTCGTACACGCAACCGGGTTCCAGCGGCTCGCCGATCGAGCGCAATTCATCGCCGGTCGAGAAAAAGGCGACCCGCAGACGACGAAATACCGGAACCTCGGCCTGGCCCAGTGAGGCGAGCAGGCCAAGATCGGCGGGGCTGAGGATGCGACCCGCGGCCAAAGCAGGTTCGCCACGCGCGAGGTCTTCGCCGGCCTTGCGACGGTTGTCACCGGTTCGCACCACACCGGCCGGGATTCGAACCTGCTTGCCATCGGTCTGCGCAAACTCCTGCGGGATCACCGTGTCATGACCGGCCGGCATCACCGCGCCGGTCATGATCCGCACCGCTTCGCCGCGTTTCACGACGCCTTCGAAGCGAACGCCCGCCAGTGACGTTCCCACCACCACCAGCGTGGTCTCGCCGTCGACTTCCAAATCGGCACCGCAAAATGCGTAGCCGTCCATCGCCGAGTTGTCGTTGGCTGGAACGTCGAAGTCCGAGACGATGTCGCGCGCCAGCACGCGGCCCAGCGCGCTGCGGATTGCAAGCCATTCAACCGCCTGCACACGGGGCACCAGGCGATCGATGAAGGCCTTGGCCTGCGTTACCGGCAGCGCATTCGGGTCGTAGCCGCTGACGCAGGAGGCAATGTCTTGCAGCGATGGCAATGCGGTCATGAGGTGATCGGAAAACGCCGCGGAGGCCGGGCGATGGGAGCGAATCAGGACCGCGCGGCGCGCAATGATTGCAGGTCCTGCACGGTATTCGCATTGAAGAAGGCGCTGGCATCTTCGAACAGCACGTTGGCGCAGCGGTGCTGGGCGGTCCAGCGATCGATCTTGCGTTGTCCGGATCGGGTGAAGCGGACCAGGCTTTCGAGCAACTCGGACTTGAGCAGACAGAAGACTGGCTGGGGTTGCGGCTCGCTACCAGGCGGATCAATGGTCATCGCCATGGCCATTTCAGCGTCATCCCTTTCAAGGCCAGCACACAGTCGCTGGACCAGATCGGCAGGGAAACTCGGCGTGTCGCATGGCACCGTCACCAGATAAGGCGTCTCGCAACGCTCCAGACCGGCCAGAAAGCCGGACAACGGCCCGGCGTATTCGGTATCGCCATCCGGCCAGACCGGAACCCCGAACGACTCGTAAGCCGACAGGTTGCGATTGGCGTTGATCATCAGGCTACCGACCTGTGGACCCAGTCTCAGCATCGCGTGCATCGCCAACGGCATGCCGGCGTGGTGTTGCAGTCCCTTGTCGACGCCGCCCATCCGGCTGCCGCGGCCACCGGCCAGGATCAAACCGGTGATCTCTTCGATTGTGATCATGCCTGGCGCCGCCTATCCACCGATGTAATGCATTTCAACCCGCTTGCCGACATCGCGACCATCTTCCGCAACAGTCGTGCGCGCACTTCGCAGCTCGGAATACCGGTCTGCACGATCGTTCCAGATCAGCCCGACGGCCGCGGTGATCTGCTCGTCCGAACAACCGCCCCGCAGCAAGGCGCGCAGATCGTGTCCCTGGTGGGCGAACAGGCAGGTGAACAGCTTGCCTTCGGTCGACAACCTGGCCCGGTTGCAATCGCCACAAAACGCGTTCGTCACCGATGAAATGAGGCCGATTTCGCCGCTGCCGTCAGCATAACGCCATCGCTGGGCGGTCTCTCCAGGCTGGCTGGCCCGGAGCGGAACCAATTCGAACTCGGCCTGAATACGCTGCCGTACTTCGGCCGACGGCAGCACTTCATCCATCCGCCAGCCATTGCTGGCACCGACATCCATGTATTCGATGAACCTCAGCACGATGCCAGTGCCGCGGAAATGGCGCGCCATCGGCACGATCTGCTGATCGTTGACACCGCGCTTCACCACCATGTTGACCTTGATCGGACCCAGCCCGACACGCCGCGCCGCCTCAATGCCGTCAAGCACGCCGGCAACCGGAAAGTCGGCATCGTTCATGCGGCGAAAGATCGCATCGTCGAGCGCGTCCAGGCTCACCGTCACCCGCTGCAAGCCGGCATCCTTCAGCGCCTGAGCCTTGCGCGCCAATACCGAACCGTTGGTGGTCAGCGTGAGGTCCAGGGAGTCGCCGTCTACCGTCGTCAGGGCGGCGAGCATCGCGATCAGGATCTCCAGGTTCTTGCGCAACAGGGGTTCACCACCTGTCAGCCGAATCTTTTTTACGCCGTGGGCAACAAACATGCCGGCGAGCCGAGTGATTTCTTCGAAGCTCAGCAGCGAGTCATGCGGGAGAAACTGGTATTGCTTGTCGAACACCTCTCTGGGCATGCAGTAAGAGCAGCGGAAGTTGCAGCGGTCGGTGACCGAAATCCGCAGGTCGTGCAGGGGTCTGGAAAGGCGATCGGTCAACAGTCCGCTGGCTGGCCGCAACTCGTTCGGCACGATCGGGACGGATGCCCGGTAGCGATGATCGACAAGGGGAATGGATTTTTCGGCCATCCTTCAATTGTGCCTGTCAATGCAACCCGCCT
>JBDTQC010000381.1:0-4116 GCA_039932405.1 Ideonella sp. | reverse complement strand
CCACAATCGCGGCCCTGATCGCGCAACATCTCGAGGAAGGGGCCATGCGCGAGCAGCTTGGTTTCACTGCGCTGCAGGCTCTTGATCCCGCTGGTGTCGATCATGTGAAAACGCGTCTTCCGGACACGCCGATCGAGGCGACCCAGACCGAATCCGCCACTGGCCGAATAGTCGGTGGCATGCGCAAACATTCGCATCTCGCGCATGAAGTGCGCGCTGAAGCCGAGTTCTGCGATGCGTGTATTGATGGCCTCGACGCTGTCAGGTGTGGCGTCGCGTACCAGCGGGCTCAACAACACGAGCAGGTTGTCTGTCGACTGGCAGTCGTAGAACAACGGAAAGATCGCCGGGTTGGCGCTGTAGCCGCCGTCCCAGAAGGCTTCCCCGTCGATCTCGACGGGTGCGTGAATCTTCGGCAGGCAGGCCGACGCCAACAGCACATCCACGCTCAGTTCGGCGTTGCGAAAGACCCTCAGCTTGCCGCTGTTGGCTCGGGTCGCACCAACGAAGAGCTTGAACGGGCTCTTGCTGCGCAGGCGCTCGAAGTCGATCTGCTGCTCGAGCAAGGTGCGCAGCGGGTCCAGATCCAGCGGGTTGAGCTGCGCCGGGGTGAAATGCCCGGCCCAGCCGACGATCAGCTTGCTGGCGGGCGACAGGCTGATCGCCTCACCGGCGCCCTGCACCATGCCGAACGGAATCTGCCGCCCGATTGCCGACCAGAAATCATTCAAGGCCTGTCGGGCGCCATCGCGTCCGTCCGCCAGCCAGCCGTTCGCCAGCACGACCGCATTCATGGCGCCCGCACTGCTGCCGCTCAACCCCTCGAATTGAGGCCGTGGATCTTCCAGCAGCGCGTCGAGTACGCCCCAGGTGAATGCGCCATGCGCGCCGCCGCCCTGCAAGGCCAGGTTGAAACGTTTGGTCGTGCGCCTCTGGCGCGACCACCAAGCGGAAAAGCTGCTCCTTGCGCGCTCCAATTCCTGAGGCGGCAAGGGTTGTGGCAATTGGTCGGGCGAAGTCTCGCGCTGCAACGTGTTGGCGTCCATGGATGTCTTTGACGGTGTTGCAATCGTCCATCCTAAGGGTAAACCCTGAAGCATGTTCAGCGCGTTGTCGAATGTCCCTGCGATGAATGTTTGGCCGATGCTTCAGCGCGGTCCGGGCGCGTGGGTCAACTCGCGCCGTAGTTCGATCAGCCGCGCCTTCAGATGCCGGCGGTGTTCCGGGCCCATGCGAAGCAGGATCTTCTGCCCCGACGAGAGTTGCTCGTAGCCGGCATCGACGAATTCGTAGCGCACCCACGGTCGAGTCGACACCAGCGGGCCTTTCACTTCCGTCAGGTGCACCTGCAAAGGCGCCGTCGGCTCCGGCGTGGCGAGCAACTGATCGATCACTTCGACGAAACGGTCGTTGAAATAGCGCTTCGGATAGCCGATCTCCTGGTAAGCCTGCTGCAGCGTCGGGTAGACCTGCGTGTACAGCAGCACCGCCTGATGCAAGTCGATGGCGTCCATCATCTTCAGCAGCGCATCGTAGCGTTCGGCATTGCTCGGATTGATCACGACCTTGCCATCCCGATCGTCAATCAGAAATCGGCCTGAAGTTGGCTTGACCGGCCAGACCGAAGGCGGCGCCTGTGATCGACCCAGGTTGTCGACCGTCGCGACGAAACGGCGCGGGAAATCCGCGGTCTGCATGAATGTTTCAACGGCTTTGCTGCCCATCACGCCCGCCAACAGCGACGCAAAGTCCAGGCCGGCAGCGGGTACACCGGAGGCGGCCGATTGCACCGGGAACAGCGCCGATGGACGAGCTGGCGCCGAGGCCGGGGGCTGGATCGCCGACGCGGCCTCGGCCATGCTGTCGACCGGTGGCGCGCTGGCGGAGGCGCTCGGTGGCGCCACCAATTCAGTCGCACCGCGGTGCAACCAGAACCATGCCGCCGTCCCGAGCAAGGCCATCGCGAACAGCACGGCCAGCGTCGAAAGCGTCGTCCTGTGCGTCATGGCCGGCGGCCTTGATGGGTGACAGTTGGAGTGTGCGGGCGTGCACTGAATGCAAACAATGTCGCGTGAGTGGGTCGTCGACTGTTCATAGCTACAAATATAACCGCATGGTGGATGGCCGGTTGCGACGGGGAAATCGGCTCGGTGCGACCTGGCTTGCCGCTGCTCTGACTCCCGCCCCGGCTGGCATGGCGTGGCGTGCGCGCGGCAGGGTGTGGCCACCGCCAGATGATCAGCTGTCGTTGCTGGCGGTCAATTCGAGCGTCCACACCGATGAGTCGTCGCTCAGATCCCGATCCTGGGTCTGGAAACCGAATCCGCGCACCATCGAGCGCATCGATTCGTTGTCCTGCAGCACATGCCCGACCACGCGCCGGGTGCCATGGCCTTTCAGGTAAGCGATCAGCTTGTTCATCAGCAAGCGTCCAAGTCCCATTCCTTTCAGATCCGAACGGACGATCACCGCGAACTCGGCTTCGACATTGTCCGGATCGGAGACTCCGCGCACCACGCCGAGCGTTTCTTCGCCAGTTCCGTCGGCCAGCGGTCGTACAGCAATGAAGGCCATTTCGCGCGCATAGTCGATCTGGGTCAGGCGCGCCAGCTCGCTTGGCGGCAGGTATCGGCGGGTGCTGAAGAAGCGCAGCCGCAGGTCGTCGGCACCGAGCTGCTGGGCAAAGCTTCGATGTTGCGGCCCGTCCTCGGGGCGGATCGGCCGCAACACGATGGTCTGACCCTGCCACGCCACCTGCTCGACCAATTCGGACGGGTACGGAGTGATCGAGAAATTGGCTGCCCCGCCGCCGCTTTGCCGACCGACGCGAATCCGCGCATCGAGGGCCAGCACCCCAGCGTCATCGGCCAACAGCGGGTTGATGTCGAGTTCGATCATTTCCGGCAGGTCCGCCAGCATCTGCGAGATGCCGATCAGCACATCGGCAATTGAATCGAGCTGCGCTGGCTGGCGATCGCGATAGCCGGCCAGCAGCCTGGCCACGCGCGTACGCGAGATCAGGTCCTTTGCCAACATGCGGTTCAGCGGCGGCAAGGCGATCGCGCGGTCGGCCAGCACCTCGACGGCAATCCCGCCCTGGCCGAACAGAATGACCGGTCCGAAGACCGGATCGATGCTGGCGCCGGCAATCAGTTCCTGGGCATGCGGGCGGCTGGCCATCGATTGCACCGAAAAGCCGTCGATCCGGGCCTCCGGTCGCGCCGCCGTCACGCGTTCGAGCATCTGGTGAACGGCAGCCTGCAGTGCCTGCTCGTCGCGAAGATTCAGCGCGACACCGCCGACATCGGATTTGTGGCTGATATCGGGCGACAGGATCTTCAGTACCACCGGATAGCCGATCTGCTGCGCGGCGCTGCTGGCGGCAGCTGCATTGCCCGCGCATTCGAGCGATTCGACAACCGGTATGCCGTAGGCCTTCAGCACGGCCTTGGCTTCCAGTTCATCGAGCATCTCACGGCCTTGCGCCAGCACCTTGGCGATGATTTTCTGAGCCGTCGGCAGGTCGGGCGGACCGTTCTCGCTGGCGGTGGGCGCCTCCAGCATCAGCGTCTGATTGTGCCGGTAGGTCGCCAACAGCGCGAACGCGCGAACCGCCTCTTCGGGTGTTTCGTAGTTGGCGGCACCCGCTTCCTCGAACACCTTGCGCGCGGCGGCCACCGAGGCCTCGCCGAGCCAGCAGGCCAGGATGCGATCGGTGGATTGGCGAACCATCGGCGCGCAGGCGTTGGCGATGTCTTCACTGCGAACGATCGCCGTTGGCGCGTGGATGAACAGCACCGCGCCGCTCGAAGGGTCTGCCAATACCGCCTCCAACGTGTCGGTGTAGCGCTGCACCGGCGCGTCGCCGATGATGTCGATCGGATTGTTGCGTGACCAGGTGGCCGGCAACACGGCATCGAGGCGCGCGCGCAAGGCGTCGCTCAGGTCCGACAGCGAAATGTCGGCTTGCGCGGCGGCATCGGCCGCCATCACGCCGGCGCCGCCGCCATTGGTCATTACGGTCAGGCTTGTGTCGCGGTTCGAGCCGAAGCGGGCCAGCGTTTCGGCAGCCATGAACAGATCCTGCAGCGAATCGACCCGCAACATGCCGGCGCG
>JBDTQC010000380.1:0-4119 GCA_039932405.1 Ideonella sp. | reverse complement strand
GCCAGGCTGATCGCGCGGCGCAGCGCCACCTTGTCCGGCGTGTAGCCGCCGACCAGCGGATCGTCCATGTTGAAGTAATACAAGGTGCGGTCGGGGTTCAGCACGCGAAACATCCGGATGCCGCGCCTGGCGAGGTTCGGCGCCAGCTCGCCGTGCGGCGCGGCGCTGTTCGCAAACTCCGGTGGCACGCCATACGACAGGTCGAATTCCTGGTTCAGGAACGACAGCCAGCGCGGCTGGGTTTCGTCGATGATGGCGATCTCGACCCGATCGATCATCGGCAGGCGGCGACCCTTGAAATGCGCCAGCATGGCCTGGCCTTCGGCATCGTCGGCATTCGGCAACGCGTCGTAGAAGAGTTCACGGAAGTTCGGGTTGCGCTCCAGCACGATGCGCGAGCTGTGCCGCCACTCGACAAGCCGGAACGGGCCGCTGCCGACCGGGTGTTCCATGATTCGCTCGCCGTAGGCCTCGACCACCTCGCGCGCCACTGCGGCGAACACATTGCCTTCGGCCAGCGCGAACAACAGCCGCGGCCGCGGCTTGGCGAGTCTGAACTGCAAGGTGTACCGATCGATCGCCCGCAGGCCTTCGATCGGCCGGTCGTAGTCGAAGGCCTGCTTGCGGCTCAGCGCCTGCTCGCGCAAGGCGTCGATGCCAAGCACACCGAGCTCCTTGAATGCGGCGTGTGCAGCGCTCTTGTTGATCGGATCGAAGAAGCGCTTGAAGCTGTAGACGAAATCTTCGGCCACCAGTTCGCGTGGCTTGCCCTTGAACGCCGGGTCGTCGGCAAAACGGATGCCGGGTCTGATCCGCACCGTCCAGGTCTTGAAATCGTCGCTGACCTCCGGCATCGCTGCCGCGACATTCGGCACCACCTTGTACGGCCGCGCCAGATGGTCGTATTTGTACAGACCATCGAAGATGTGCGAGACCACCGTGCGCGAATACAGATCGCTGATCTGCGCCGGATCGAAGCCGGTTTCGGCGGCCGGAAAGGCATACCGCAAGACCTTGATCGGCCCGCCACCTGCCGCATCCGGTCCCGGATTGCCGGCCGCAATCGCCGGTGCACCAATCAGCGCGTTGGCCAGCACCAGTGCGCAAGCCGACGCGGCACGCCGCCAACCGCGTTTCACGGCTTGGCTCGGTGCTGCAACTCGGTGTCGATGTCCAGGTATTTCCAGAATTCGCGCACGAAAGGGTTGCGTCGATAGCCGACCACCCACGGGTGCATCAGATCGGTCGCGATGCGGTGGCCGCTGATCTTGTACGGCACATAAGCCACCATCAGCTTGCTGGCCTCTTCCATCACCCGCTCGCGCTCCGGGCCGTCGGGCAATTTGTTCTGCTTGATATATAGCGCATTGAACGCCGGCAGGTCGAAGCGCGCGTGGTTGGCCTGGCCCTTGTTCGGTCCGTAGGCGAGCGCCAGAAAGGTGTCGCCATCCGGACTGGTGGCTGCCCAGGCCACGCCCCACATCATCAGTTTGCCGGCACGCGAGGCTTTCAGGTTCTCCGGCCACTTGGCGGCCTTGAAGGTCATCCGGATCCCGATGGCCTTCATGCTCTTGTCCCACAGTTCGACCGACTGCCGGCTCAGCTGATCGGGCTGCGTCGCCATTTCGAGTACCAGCGGCGAACCGTCTGGCAGATCACGCCAGCCATCGCCGTTGCGGTCGACATAGCCGTACAGATCGAGCAGGGCCTTGGCACGCGCCGGATCGTAATCGCTCATCGACGTTTTCAGATCGGGCTGGTAGCCGAACGTCAACGGCGCGATCGCTGTCTGCGCGGGCACCGCCTGGTTCTTGCGGATCAGCCGGATCTCGTCGGGGCCGTTGTAGGCCAGCGAAATCGCACGCCGCAGCGCCACCTTGTCCGGGGTGTAGCCGCCGACCACCGGATTTTCCTGGTTGAACAGCGTGGCCAGCGTGGCATCGACCAACGGCCCCCGGTCCATCAGGATGCCTTGCTTCTTCAGATTCGGTGCCAGCTCGTTGTTCGGGATCGCGATCTCGGCAAACTCGGCCGGCAGCCGTTCCAGAAAATCGCTCTGGCCGTTCAGAAAACTGAGCCAGCGCGGCTGCGTCTCCTCGATGATCGAGACCTCGACCCGATCGAGCATCGGCAGGCGGCGCCCCTTCAGCCGGGCGGCAATCGCCTGCGAGCGAGGATCGTCGGCCGGCGCTTCAGCGTCGTAGAACGCTTCTCTGAAGGCAGGGTTCCGGACCAGCACGATGCGCGAGCTGCGCCGCCACTCGCCGAGCTTGAATGGCCCGGTCCCCACCGGGTGCTCCATCATCTTGTCGCCGTAGAAATCGACCACCGCACGCGCGACCGCACCGAATGCCGAGCTGTCGGTCATCAGCTGCTGGTCAAAACGCGGAGACGGTTCGGCCAGGTTGAACTGCAAGGTGTAGCGATCGAGCGCCTTCACGCCTTCGACCGGCGTGTCGTACGGGAACGGCTTCTTCGACTCGAGCACCTGCTTGCGCAATTCGCTGAGCCCCAGCAACTTGGCGTTTTCAAGCAGATACAGATTCGGGCTTTTCCACTTCGGGTCGTAGTGGCGCTTGATCGAATAGACGTAGTCTTGCGCGGTCAGCTCGTGGCGCTCACCCTTGAACGCCGGATCGTCGGCGAAATAGATGCCGCGCTTGATGCGGAAAGTGAACTGCGTGAAGTTGGCGTTGATCTCGGGCAGCGCCTCGGCGGTCAAGGGCTTCAGCTTGAACGGGCGCGCCAGGTAATCAAAGGCGAGCGGTGTCTCGAAAATTCCGGCGGTGATGGTGCGTGAATAAAGGTCTGACAGCTGCACCGGGTCGAAGCCGGTCTCGGCAACCGGAAAGGCATAACGCAACACTTTAGGCGCCGCGGCGACGGCCTGATCGGCTACCGGTTGCGCCATGGCCAGTGCAGCGCAGGCCAGTGCAACCAGCGCGGTCGCACCGCCTCGCCACCGGGAAAAAGCAGACATCGATTCGACTCCTCGTCGGGTGAACAGCAAAGGACGGGCGGCGTCGCAACGTCGTTCGAGCAGGCGCTCGATCTTCGACTGACGCAGCTGCGAAGTTTAGGGCGATCAAAGGCAGTTGCTGACGTCAAGACCAAAGCGACACTTCGCTTGCTTGCACATTGCGGCCTCCCTGGGCAAATGCGGAGGGAGGCCGCGTGGCACGCCAACTAGACTGTGCGCCTTTGCCAACCTTCCTTGCGGCCGGCCGCCAAAAGCGCGCGGTCGCGTTCGACCCCCGAATCCGAGTGAGCAACAACCGATGGCCGCCTATCTGATCCGGCGCCTGTGGCAAATGATCCCGACCTTGATCGGCGTCGTGCTGCTGGTATTTTTTCTTTTCAAATATTTCGGCGGCGACCCTGCCGAGATCCTCGGTGGTCTCAATGCCAACCCCGAACAGATCGAATCGATCCGCGATCAGCTCGGCCTGAACCTGCCGGTCTGGCAGCAGTTGGCCATCTTTTTCAAGCAGATCGTCACCTTTGAATGGGGCAAGAGCTGGGCCACCAATGAATCGGTTGCCAGTCTGTTCGCGAGCCGCCTGCCGGCCACCTTGACAGTGATGGTGCCGATCCTGATCCTCGAAGTGGTGCTGGCCATTCCGCTGGCCCTGCTGGTCGCTTACCGGCGCGGCACACTCACCGATCGCAGCATCATGATCATCAGCACGGTGGCGCTGTCGATCTCGCTGCTGGTCTACGTGATCGTGTTCCAGTATGTGTTCGCGTTTCAGCTTGGCTGGTTCCCGGTGCAGGGCTGGAGCAACAGCTTCTGGACCAACCTGAGCGTCTATGCGGTGCTGCCGGTGATGGTCGTCACGCTGGTCGCGCTGGCGCCGCAGACCCGGCTGTACCGCAGCTTCTTCCTCGACGAGATCGGCCAGGACTACGTGCGCACTGCGCGCGCCAAGGGATTGACTGAGAAGACGATCCTGCTGAAACACGTGTTGCGCAACGCGATGATCCCGATCCTGACCAATGTGGCGGTTGCACTGCCCGGCATCTTCGTCGGCTCGTTTCTGATCGAGGTCTTCTTCTCGATTCCGGGCCTCGGCCGCGAAGTGCTGCTGGCGGTCAACCGCAGCGACTATCCGGTGATCC
>JBDTQC010000379.1:0-4133 GCA_039932405.1 Ideonella sp. | reverse complement strand
TGCCCTGTTCTGCGGAAGTAGAGGAGGAGGGAAGCCGCCGTTCAGGCCGGCTCCCGGGGGACATGCAGCAGAACAGGGCAGCCCGCTTCGACGAGCTCGCTCGACTCGCTGCAGGGCGGCTCTGCCAACTTCGCCGCTTCTCCAGTTACCGATCAGCCAATCACAACCGGAATCTTGCCGATCTTCGCCTGCCACTCCTTCGGCCCGGTTTCGTGGACCGAACTGCCAGTCGAATCGACGGCGACGGTGACCGGCATGTCCTTGACATCGAATTCGTAGATCGCTTCCATGCCCAGATCGGCGAAGCCGACCACCTTGGCGTGCTTGATCGCTTTCGACACCAGATACGCCGCACCACCCACTGCCATCAGATAGGCACTCTTGTGCTTCTTGATCGCTTCGATGCCGGTCGGGCCGCGCTCGGCCTTGCCGATCATGCCGATCAATCCGGTCTGGGCCAGCATCATCTCGGTGAACTTGTCCATCCGGGTTGCGGTGGTAGGGCCGGCCGGGCCGACCACTTCGTCGCGCACCGGATCGACCGGGCCGACGTAATAGATCACGCGATCGGTGAAATCGACGGGCAGCGGTTCGCCCTTGGCCAGCATGTCCTGGATGCGCTTGTGTGCGGCGTCGCGGCCAGTCAGCATCTTGCCTGACAGCAGCAGCGTGTCGCCCGGCTTCCATGCGGCCACCTCTTCGCGTGTCAGGCGGTCGAGATCGACCTTCTTCGATCGGTTGTAGTCGGGCGCCCAGTGCACGTCGGGCCACAGATCGAGGCTCGGCGGATCCAGATAGGCCGGCCCCGACCCGTCAAGCACGAAATGGGCATGCCGGGTGGCAGCGCAGTTCGGGATCATCGCAATCGGCTTGCTCGCGGCGTGGGTCGGGTACATCGAGATCTTGACGTCGAGCACCGTCGTCAGCCCGCCAAGCCCTTGGGCGCCGATGCCCAGTGCGTTGATCTTGTCGCACAGCTCGATTCGCATGGCTTCGGTCTTGTTTTGCGCGCCGCGCTGCTTGAGCTCGTGCATGTCGAGCGGCTGCATCAGCGACTCCTTCGCCATCAGCATCGCTTTCTCGGCCGTGCCACCGATGCCGATGCCGAGCATGCCGGGCGGGCACCAGCCGGCGCCCATGGTCGGCACCGTCTTCAGGATCCAGTCGACCACGCTGTCGCTCGGGTTGAGCATCGCGAACTTGCTCTTGTTTTCACTGCCGCCGCCCTTGGCTGCCACCTGAACATCGACCTTGTGGCCAGGCACCAGCTTCATGTGAATCACGGCCGGTGAGTTGTCGTTGGTATTTTTGCGATCGAACTGCGGGTCGGCGACGATCGACCCGCGCAGCGGGTTGTCCGGATTCAGGTAGGCGCGGCGCACGCCTTCGTTGATCGCATCCTCGAGGCTGCCGGTGAATCCTTCGAGCCGCACATCCATGCCGACTTCGATGAAGACGTTGACGATGCCGGTGTCCTGGCAGATCGGCCGGCGGCCTTCGGCACACATCTTCGAGTTGGTCAGGATCTGCGCAATCGCATCCTTGGCCGCCGGACTCTGCTCCAGCGCATAAGCGGTTGACAGATGGGCGATGTAGTCGGTCGGGTGGTAGTAGCTGATGTATTGCAGCGCAGCGGCAATCGATTCGATGAGGTCGTCTTGGCGGATGGTGGTGATCATGGTCACGAAAGGCTGCAACGGGGACGTTGATTATCCTCCGCGCCCGGGCGGTCCTTGCGGCGAGCGGCGCGCCGTGCTACTGGGCCAAAGCATCCTTTTCTACAATGCCTCCCGATGCATCCATTCCCGTTCCAGGCATGAACCCACTCGCAGCCATCGTCGCATTGCCGCTGCTGTTCGGAACCTCTTTGTGTTTCTGGAGCGGACAGTCGAACAGCCCTTGGCGACGCAAGCTGACGGCCTGGCTGGCGGCTGGCGTGACGGCGGCATCGCTCGCAATCGTCAGCAGTCTGGCGCCCGGCGTCTTCGACGGGCAGGCCGTGCTGGTGCGCAGCGAGTGGGTGCCGGCGATCGGTCTCGATCTGGCGTTTCGGCTGGATGGGCTGTCACTGCTTTTCGTCTGGCTGATCACGGGTATCGGCCTGCTGGTGATCCTCTACGCGGCCAACTATCTGGCCGACGACGATCCGGCCGGCAAGTTCTTCACCCAGCTGATGTTGTTCATGGCGGCGATGCTCGGTGTCGCGCTGTCCGACAACCTGCTGCTGTTGATCGTTTTCTGGGAACTGACCAGCGTCTCATCGTTCCTGCTGATCGGCTACTGGGGACGCCGCGCCGATTCGCGGGCCGGCGCCCGCATGGCGCTGACCATCACCGGCGGTGGGGGTCTGGTGCTGCTGGCCGGGGTGATCGTGCTGGGTCAGATCGCCGGCACGTATCAGATCTCGGCGATGGCCGGCGCGGGCGCTGCGATTCAGGCTGATCCGCGTTATCCGCTCGCCCTGGCGTTGATCCTGGTGGGTTGCTTCACGAAAAGCGCGCAGTGGCCGTTCCATTTCTGGTTGCCCGAGGCGATGGCCGCGCCGACGCCGGTGTCGGCCTATCTGCATTCGGCCACGATGGTCAAGGCCGGGATCTTTCTGCTGGCGCGCCTCTACCCGGTGCTCGGCGGCAGCGGCTTGTTCGAGGCCATTGTCGCCAGCGTCGGTTTGGTCACGATGCTGTTTGCTGCCTACATCGCGGTGTTTCGCCACGACCTGAAAAGCCTGCTGGCGTATTCGACGATCAGCCACCTCGGATTGATCGTCTTTCTGATCGGCCTGGCGACGCCGCTGTCAGCGGTCGCGGCCATTTTTCATCTGATGAATCATGCGGCATTCAAGTGCTCGTTGTTCATGACCGCCGGCATCGTCGATCACGAAACCGGCACCCGAGACATGCGCCATCTCGGCGGCTTGGCGCGTCATCTGCCGTGGACCACGAGCGTGGCCATGGTGGCGGCGGCGGCGATGGGTGGCTTGCCGCTGACCAACGGATTCTTGTCGAAGGAGATGTTCCTGACCGAAGCGGTCGATGCGCAATCGCTGTTTGCGGTTGGCTGGCTGGTGCCGCTTGCCGCCACGCTGGGCGCCATCTTCTCGGTCGCCTATTCGGTCCGGCTGGTCCATGATGTGTTCTTCGGCGCGAGGTCGGCGGAACTTGCCGACTCGGTCATCCACGAACCGCCGTTGGCGATGCGTGCGTCACCGACCTTGCTGGCCGGCATTTGCATCCTGGTCGGCCTGCTGCCCGCCCTCACCTTCGGGCCGATGGTTCACCTGGCTGCTGGCGCGATGCTGGGCGCGCCACTCCCCGACTACCACTTGCAACTCTGGCATGGCTTCAATCTGCCGCTGCTGCTCAGCGCCATCGCGATCGCTGGCGGCGCGCTGGTGTATTGGCTGCTGCTGCAGCGCTACAAACTGCACCTGCACCATCCCGGTGGCTGGACATCGCGCCTGCTGTTTACCCACGCGATCGATGGCTTGTTCGGATTCGCCGGCCGCGCGATCGAGGTGATCGAGAACGGCTCGTTGCAACGCTACGCGGCCTGGATGATCGGCAGTGCCGTCGTGCTCGCGGCCACGCCGTGGCTGCTCGGTGACGCCATTGGCTTGGCCGCCGGATCGCGCGATCGCTGGCCCGCACCGCCGCTGGCGGTTGTGGTCTGGCTGTTGCTGCTGGCCGCCGGCGCGGCCTTGGTCGTGGGGCATCGGGATCGCTTCCGTGCAGTCGTGCTGACGGCAGTGGTCGGGCTGGTCGCGTCATTGACCTTCGTTGGTTTCTCTGCGCCCGATCTGGCCTTGACCCAGCTGACTGTCGAGGTCGTGTCCTCGGTGCTGCTTTTGATGGGGCTGGCGCTGCTGCCGCCCGCCAGCCCGCGCGAGTCGAGTACGCGTCGCCGTGTTCGCGATGCCAGCCTGGCACTGTCCGGCGGCGCCGGCATCGCCTGGCTGGCCTGGTTGATGCTGACCCGCGATCACGTCTCGATCTCGTGGTACTTCCTGCAGAACGCGCTCGCGCTGGGTGGCGGTACGAATGCGGTGAACGTGATCCTGGTGGATTTCCGTGGTTTCGACACCTTTGGCGAAATCACCGTGCTGGCGATTGCCGCTGTCGGTGGTCTGGCACTGC
>JBDTQC010000378.1:0-4161 GCA_039932405.1 Ideonella sp. | reverse complement strand
GGGCCATTAGTATTCGCGCAGCTTGACCCGCAGCCGGGCGATCGATTGACTGTGCAACTGGCAGATCCTCGATTCGGTCACCTTCAGCACCGCCGCGATCTCCTTCAGATTCATGTCCTGCTCGTAATACATGCTCATCACGAACTGCTCGCGCTCGGGCAGGTGCTTGATGGCCGCAACCAGCGCTTCGCGCATCCGGTGGTCCTGTAATTGGGCCAGCGGATTGACATCGTCGTCGGCCACATGGCGATCGAGAAAATCGTTGTCGCCTTCGTCGCCCGACATGTCCTCGAGATAGACCAGTTGCGTGCCGCGCACCTTGCCGAGCAGTTCCTGGTATTCGTCCAGCTGCAAGCCCATTTCCTGGGCGATCTCGCTTTCGTGCGGTGCGCGGCCAAGGCGCTGCTCGAGCTTGTGAACGGCGCCTTCGATGTTGCGTTGCTGCTTGCGTGTGCCACGCGACAAGTAGTCGTTGCCGCGCAATTCGTCAAGCATCGCACCCCGAATGCGCTGGGTCGCGAAGGTCTCGAATTGCACCCCCTGGTCGGTATCGAAGCGGCTCAGCGCATCGGTCAGCCCGATCATGCCGACCTGGATAAGATCGTCGATCTCGACATTGGCAGGCAGCTTGGCGATCATCTGATGCGCCAGTCGGCGCACCAGCGGGCTGTACTGCTTGAGCATCGTATTGACGTCGAGTCGACCTTTGGCGGTATACATGCGCAACTCCGGAAAATCAGTTCAATGCCATCGCGGCATCGGTGGCGTGGTACGCCCTCGCTACAGCGTTGGCCCAAGGCTGCTGGGCAGCCTCGGCATGGGGTATCAGGTGGCTGGCGGGTCGCAGCGGCTGCATCACTGGCTGCATCACATCGCGCGCCCAGTCGATCAAGCCAGCGCCCGGCGCCTCGGTGGCATGGCTGGCCGGATCGATGCGCAGGCATTCGCGCACCACGGCGCCGAGAAATTCGTCGGCACATCGCGCCAGTTGCTGGCCGATGCGATCGGCACGCCGCGAGCCGCTGGCGGCACACAACAACAAATCCTGCACCGCATGGTTGCCGCGCTGCGCCAGCAGCTTGATGCACGAATAGGCATGGGTGACGCTGGCCGGATGCTCATCAGCAAGCACCAGCGGACGGGCACAACGCATTCGATCGGCCTGGCCGAACAAGCGGCACAGATCGGATGCACCGGCATGGAACAGCACCACATCCGCCTGCGGCCTGGCATCGGCGGCCGCCTGCAGGAATGAAGCGGTCGACCCGTGGGTATCGACGAAGCGCAGCGGCAAACCGCGCGCAGCCAGATACGAGACATCGGACGACAGGCTTTCCACGCAGTCGGCCAGATCCAGCACCGCCCATTCCTTCGGGTTCGGTGCACGCTCGGCGGCATCGACCACCAGGGTGTGGCAACCGAGCCCTGCCAGCGCGGTGCAGATCCGCTCGAGCATGACGCCGCCGAACGCCATGTGAGGGTTCGAGACCACTGGCAGAAAGCGCACGCGCGCATGGGCAAACAAGCGGCGCAGGCCATCGGCCTGATCCTGGACTGGCTGCGCTTGGACGGGTGAGTTCATGGCTTCAGCGGTCTGGTGATTCGGTCAGTGCGGCGGATCGATCAGGCTTGCGGCGCACTGGATGCGCTGCGTGCGGCCTTGCGGGCGTTCTGATGCTGGGGCGCTGCAAAGACCAGGCTGACCTCGTCCGCGTCGACTTTCCAGGCGGGCGCTGCCGTTGCCCGGATGGCACGCTGCACCAGCGCATGGGCCGACAAGCGGTGCCAGTCTTCGGGAACTCGCTGGCCGTTGGCAACTGCCAGCACGGTCAAGCGATGACGGATCAGCGCGTCCAGCGCCGGACCGAGCTTGACCGCCTCGTCGATCTTCGACAGCACGACGCCGCGTGCCTGGCCGGCACGGTACGACACCAGCACGTCTTCGATGGTTTCGCCCTGCGACGCGGCGTTGATCACCAGCAGCTTCTTGATGCTGCGATGCGACAGCATCTCGAGCAGGTCCTGCGTCCGGCTGTCGCGCTGGGCCATGCCAGCAGTGTCGATCAGAACCATCTTCTTGGCGCTGAGCAGTTCCAGCAGGTCTTCCAGCGAAGCACGGTCGTGTGCCGTATGCACCGGCACGCCGAGAATGCGGCCGTAGGCGCGCAGTTGTTCATGCGCCGCCACGCGGTAGGCGTCGAGCGTGATCAGGCCGAGATTGGACGCCCCGTGGCGGGTTGCGAAGGCAGCAGCAATCTTGGCGGTGGTGGTGGTCTTGCCCACACCGGTCGGGCCGACCAGGGCCATCACCCCGCCTTGGTCTTCGAGCGGCGCCTCGTGTTCGGCAGTGTGCAGATTGCGTTCCAGAATGGCGCTCGCCCAGCTGGCTTCGTCGCTCACCTCTGGGCCCATGCCTTGTGCCAGCTTGCGGATCAGCGCTGGTGAAAAGCCGCAGTCGAGCAGACGCTGGCTGAGGCGGGCCTGGGCCGGCTGGCGCTGCAGCTTCTCCATGAAGGCCAACGCGCCGAAACGCTCCTCGATCATGCCCTTCATCGAGCGCAATTCGCTCATCATGTCCTGCTGCTCGCGCCGTCCCGATGCACCCAGCAGGCCATCGTCAGCGGCCAGGCGGCGCTCGTCGAACTGCGAATCGGGCTCGAATGAGCGCACCTCGTCGAGCAGCACCGGCGGATCGCGGCGCTTGGGCGGGGTGGCGGTCGCAGCAGCGGCGCCTCGCTTGGCAGCCGGGGCGGCCGGGCGGCGCTCGGCCTGTGGAGCCGGCTGTTCCGGAGCGGCTTCGCGCGCCTGGGCACGCTTCTCGGCATCGCGCTTTTTCAGCATGCGCTCGCGCACATAGTCCTGGAACGACAAGGTGCTCATTGCCAGTTGCTGCACGTCGGCCTCGACCGGAGTGGTGCTCTGGCGCAGCGGCTCGGTGCGTTCGCCGGCGCGCACTGCCGATCGTTCAGACAGCGACGGCCGGCTCGATCGCGACGCATCCGGGCGTGCCGGCGGCTGGCCGCTGGCGGAGACCCGCTCGATGTGGGCAACGCTCTCAGGCGCCATCGCCATCACCTCGACGCCGTCGTCGCAGGGTTTGGTCGACAACACCACCGCATCTTCGCCAAAAGCCTGGCGAACCAGATTCAGCGCATCGCGCGAGGTGCGCGCGGTGAAACGTTTGACATTCATGCGGTGTCTCCGGGGCGGTCAGTACAGATTGGGTTCGATGCAATGGCAGGGTTCGGCGTCATGCCGTTCCGCCGATCACCGAACCGATGCGGATCGAATGGGTATCTGGAATTTCGCTGTGGCCGAGCACCTTCAGGCGCGGCGCGGCGCGCTTGAGCAGGCGCGACATCGGCGCACGGATCAGATCGGGGACCAGCAGGCAGGCCGGCAGGCCGAGGTCTTCCTGGCGCTTCGCCGACTCGCTGGCGCTGCGGCTGAGCGTGTCGGCCACACCCGGGTCGAGCGCGGCGCCGTGCGGCGAGTTGAGGGCTTGCGTGACCAGCCGCTCGAGTCCGGGCTCGAGTGCAATGACATCGAGTTCGCGCGTCGGCCCGTAGATCTGCTGGACGATGGCCGGCGCCATGTGGATGCGGATGCGCCGCGCCAGTTCCATCGGATCGGTGACGGTGGCGGCTTCTTCGGCCAGGCTCTCGATGATCGAGCGCATGTCGCGGATGTGCACGCCTTCTTCCAGCAACAACTGGAGAACCTTCTGCAACACGGCGATGCCGACCATTTTGGGAACCACGTCCTCGATCAGTTTGGGGGCCAGCCGGGTGACATGGTCGACCAGCTGCTGGGTCTCTACGCGACCCAACAACTTGGCCGCATGAAGCTGCATCAAGTGTGAAAGATGGGTGGCCACGACGGTCGAGCAATCAACCACCGTAAATCCGGCCATTTGGGCACTTTCGCGCTGGCGCTCCTCGATCCACACCGCGGGTAACCCGAAGGCCGGGTCGGTGGTGCGCGTGCCGATCAGCTGGGTGGTCGCGCCGCCCGGGTTGATCGCCAGCAGCATGCCGGGGTAGGCCTCGCCTTCGCCGACGACCGCGCCGCGCAGCGTCAGGCGGTAGGCGCTGGGCTTGAGTTCGAGGTTGTCGCGGATGTGCACCGGCGGCGGCAGAAAGCCGACGTCTTGTGCGAATT
>JBDTQC010000377.1:0-4168 GCA_039932405.1 Ideonella sp. | reverse complement strand
CTTGATATCGGTGAAGGCGGTCGGGTCGAACAAGCGGATCTTGCCGGCGGCGCGGGCCAAACCGAACTCGTCGACCTTGCCGTTGAGCTCCAGTTGCGCCGGTGCGATACCGTCGCGCTTCAGGCCGACCAGTTGCGCCGTCAGTTCACGAATTCGGGTGCCGAACGGGAGGGCCAGCGACAGATCGGCGAAATCAAGCGTGCCTTGCGCGATCTTGATGCGCTCGATATCGACGTCGAATGGTTTTCCGGCAGCGCTGGGTGGCGGCACTGCGGCAGGTGCCGACGCGGCCGCCGGCGCCGCACCGGCGGCCGCGGGCGCCTTCATGATCTTGCCGACGTTCAGCGTCTTGTCCTTGTAGATGATCAGCTTCGAACCCAGGCCGTCGGCATCCAGCTCGGCAATCCGCAAGCCAGCCGGCGTCACCTGCAGATCGGGTGCATGCAGGCGCTGCCAACTGAGGAAGCGTTCACTGCTGTCGGCTTCGTCGATCTGCAACGGCCCGAGATCGACTCCGCCTTCATAGCGCCAGCCGTCGCCCGCACCAACCGGCCAGCGCAGGCGCCCCTTGCTGCCGACAACACCCTGCTTGAGCACCAGCGTGGTCGCTTGAGCCACATAGGGCTGCAGCGGCAACATCGACAAGCCGTCGAGCGCCAGCGTCAAGTCGACCGAAGGCTTGCCCGGAACCACCAGCCCCTTGGCCTGGAATGCGCCGCCGCTCTTGATGTGGAAGTCCAGCAACATCGGCAGCGCGCGCTGCAGATCCTGGCTGACGCCCTTCACTTGCGCGTTCAGGTCGAGTACGTCGATCTCGGTGGCCGGCGACACCGAGCCCTCACGCAAGGCCAGTGCAAAGTCGCTGGCCTGGACCTGATCGATGCGGTAGCGCCAGGCCGTCTCTTGCTTGTTGGTTGGCTTGTCGGTTGTCTTCGCTGGCGCTGGGGCAGGTGTTGCAGGGGCCGCAGGGGCCGCGGCCGAAGCGTTGGCCTGCAGCGCATCGAGCAGCGGCAGTCGGCCCTTCGCATTGCGCTCGGCACGCAGGACACCGCCCTTGAAATGAATGGAACCAACGCTGGCTTCGCGATCGGCGATCGACACCTGGCCGTTCGCGACTTCGATCGCCTGCAACTCGAACCATGGCTGTGGCAGGCCGGCACTCGCCAGTTTCAGCCCGTCGAGCTTGAGGCCGGCGCGCTCGATCTGCAGTTTCGGCTCGCCGGCTCCGAATTCGCCCCGTGCCGAAAAGTCAAAGCCGAGTTGCGTGGCCTGCAGCGTGAGCGGCGCCGCGCGCGATGCATCGTTCACCTGCAGCGCAATGCCGTCGGCCTTGACGCGATCGATGGCGACGCGCCAGGCCGGATGAGCGGGTACCGCTGGGGTGGCTGGGGTGGCTGTGGCGGTTGAAACGCTTGGGGCCGTCGGGGCCGGCGTCTCCACCGTCACCGCCACGCTGACTGGTTTGCCGACTGGCGCTGGCCGAACCCAGTTCTCGAGATCGAGCCGGCCAGCGGCATCACGCGTCATGGCGATGCGGCCCGGACCAATCTCGATCGCTGCGACCGACGCCTCGCGCTTCGCCAGATCGAGCTTGCCACCGCTGAGCCACAGCCGACCGAGCGCGACGGCGGGCGCCTTGGCGCCTTCGCCCTGCAACGCCACTTCCTGCAACTGCAGCTCGACGCCTTCCAGCGTCAACGCGATTTGCGATTCGCGATCGATCAGCTCGTATTTCAGTTTCAACGACGCCAAGCCCTGCGGTGGCGCCATCGCAAGATAAGGTGACAGATAGGGCCATAGCCGTTTCAGCGCCAGCGCCTTCATCTCGACCTCGCCGCTGGCCGCGAACGGATACAGGCCGAGCCGGCCGCGCCAACCGATGCTGCCACCGTCGGCCAGCGCAGCTGTCAGGCGCAGGTCGCCCCGGTCGTCGGGCAGGGTCGACAGATCGGAAATGTCGAGGTCGAGCGGATCGACGCGCAGCTTCACGTCGCGTCCTTGCGACCGATCAGCCAGCGCAAGCTGACCACCTTGCACGACCAGCCGCTGCAGCTTCATCCGCACTGGTGCGGTCGGTTTTGCGTCGGCCGGCGGCGGTGCGCTGGCCAGGCTGTCGATCAGATCCATCCAGTTCGGCCGGCCATCGGCCTGCAAGATCAGGTGGACCACCGGCGCGGTCAGCTGCACCCGCTCGATCACCCAGGCGCGCTTGAACGGGCTGGCCGCGTCGAGATCCACCGCAAGCCCCTCGAGCTCGAGCAAGGGTTCGCCGTCGGGCCGCCGCAGCGCCAGGCCCTTGATGTCGACGATCAGTCGCCAGGGATCGAACTGCGCCTGCCGAAAGCTCAATTGATGGCCGCCATGCTGGCTGGCGAAACGCGGCAATGCCCAGCGCAGAGCCGGCTCGAAGGCAAACCAGGCGAGCAACAGATAGATCAGCAACAGCCCGGCCAACAGCGCTGCAGTGAGGCCAAACCATCGGCGCGCGCGATGCTTGCGAGGCGCCGGGCTGATCTGCGGCGCTACGGGTCGGACCTGATCGGTGCTCGGAGAAGTCAATGCCTGCTCGATTTCGTCGTTCTCAATGATCAAGGCCTGTCGACTGGGGCGACACGGCCTGCCGGTACCGCAGCCTGTCACTGTACCGGACCCGCTGCGCCGGACCCGTGTGCTGAACGCGATGTACCGGACCGACGGGCCGACCCGACATCGAGATTGCCTCGGGTTACATTGCGTCAAGCCAGCAGGACACGAGCACACGAGGATTTGATGGACTCCGCTGCGGTACGCGCTGGATTTCTGAAGGCCCTGCTGACGCGCCACCTGGCCGAGCGGCTCGGCGATATCGGGCCGGATGCGCTGACGCTGCTGCTCGACCATCTGGAGTGGGTCGAATTGCCAGGCGGGGCGACCTTGTTGAAGCAGGGCGATCCGGGCGACTCGATGTACCTGATCGTCAGTGGCAGGCTGCGTGCCTACATCACCGATGATGCCGGCCACCAGCGCATGGTGCGCGAGATCTCGCGCGGCCAGATCGTCGGCGAGATGAGCCTGTATACCGACGAGCCACGTTCGGCCACGCTGGTCGCGATTCGCGATACGGTGCTGGCCCGGTTGCCCAAGCGTGATTTCAGGCAACTGCTGTCGATCAGCGGCCAGGTCTCGATCGCGCTGACCCGCCAGATCATCGAGCACCTGAAGCACGACCAGGCGCGTGCCGCGACCGATCGCCCGGTGACGATCGGGCTGATCCCGATCAGCGACGCGGTTGCGATGGGTCGATTGGCGGCGGCGCTGGCTGCGCAACTGCGCAACATCGGCCGGGTGGCGGTGATCGATGCGGCCGCGCTCGACGCCGAACTCGATGAACCCGGCATTGCGCAACGCGATCAGGACGATGCCGAGGCGAATCGCCGCATCGCTTTCCGCCTCGATGCGATCGAAGCCGAACACGATTTCGTGCTGCTCCTCAGCGATCCGGCGCCAACCCAGTGGACGCGGCGCTGCAGTCGCCAATGCGACGAGTTGTACCTGCTCGCCGAAGCGACACAGGCGCCGCTGGTCCACCCGACCGAGGCGCAGTGCCTGCTGCAACGGCCGATGCGCAGCGACGCCATCGAGATCCTGGTGTTGCTGCACGCGGCCGATCAGGCAACGCCGACCGCAACCGCCGCCTGGCTGGGCCGGCGTCCGATCGGCGATCACCTGCACATCCGTCCCGATCTACAGCGCGACATGGCCCGGCTGGCGCGCCTGATCAGCCGCACTGCGATCGGCCTGGTGCTGGCCGGTGGCGGCGCGCGCGGGCTGGCGCATCTGGGTGTCTACCGCGCACTGCAGGAGCGCGGCATCGATGTCGACGTGGTCGGTGGCACCAGCATCGGCTCGGTGATGGCGACCTATGTGGCCAGCGACCAGCCGGCTGTCAGCGTGATCGCCAACGCGCGGCGCGCGTTTTCCGTCAATCCGACCGGCGACATGAACCTGATCCCGATGTTGTCGTTGATGAAAGGGCTGCGGCTGCGCCGCATCGTCCGGCAGGCCTTGCTGGAGCTGACCGGCAGCGACGGCGCGCGCATCGAGGATCTGTGGAAGACGTATTACTGCGTCGCAACCAATTATTCACAGGCCTGCGAACAGGTGGTCAGCAAAGGCCCGTTGCTGGAGG
>JBDTQC010000376.1:0-4170 GCA_039932405.1 Ideonella sp. | reverse complement strand
CAATCCGGCCAGATCGCAACGCCGGCATCGCAGCCTGCGACGATGCGATGGCCCGCAGCGGCGCTGCGGCCTTCGCCGAAGGAAATATCGGCGCCGGTTGCGGCGCCAGCGTCGGCAAGCTGTTCGGTGCGAGCCGGGCGATGCGCGGCGGGCTCGGCCAGGCATCGATGAAGCTGAACGGCATCACGATCGCTGCGCTGGTGGTTGTCAATGCGGTCGGCGATATCCGCGACCCTGCGACTGGCCGGCTGGTGGCCGGTGCGCGCAGCAGCGACGGCAAAAGCCTGCTCGACGCGATGGCGGCGCTGCGGCGCAACGAAACGGCATCACCACCGGCGATCGGCGCCGCCACCACACTCGCGGTTGTAGCGACCGACGCGATGCTGACCAAGTCGCAGGCCAACAAGCTGGCGCAGATGGCCCACGACGGCTTTGCGCGCGCCATCAACCCGGTGCACACCCCGAGTGACGGCGATACGATCTTTGCGCTGGCCACCGGCCGGGCGGGCGGGGCGGTCGATGCGCAGGCGCTCGGCTTGATCGGTGCGATGGCCGCCGAACTGGTGGCCCAGGCCGTGCTCCGAGGCGTACGGGCGGCCCGCACCCTCGATCAGCCGGGCCTGCCACATTTGCCGGCGGCTGGCGATCTGCAGGCGCCGACCCCGGGCTGAGATCAACCTGAAACTCCAAGCCGCTGTACGCGGTGCATCGTCACGCGATCTTCATGACCATCAACCCACGCATCACGCTTCCCGCTCGTCGCCTGCTGTTGATCGGCGCCGCTTTGCTGCTGGGCGGTTGCTCGTCGATCTTCCCAGTTGGGCGCAGCGCTGCTACAGCGGTGCCGCCGATCCTGTTCGTGCATGGCAACGGCGACAACGCCGCGCTGTGGCAGACAACGCTGTGGCGCTTCGAAAGCAACGGTTGGCCAAGCGAACGGCTGTATGCGGTCGACATGCCGTATCCACTGGCCCGCGACGACGATGCCATCGCACAGCCCGGACGCAGTTCAGCCGCCAAATCCAGAACCGTGCTGGCGTCGGCAGTCGATCAGGTGCTGAAGACCACTGGCGCCACGCGGCTGATCCTGGTTGCCAATTCGAGTGGCGGTTATGCGGTTCGCAACTACCTGGCCTCGGGCGGACGAGCCGCGGCGGGCAAGGTCTCGCACGCCGTCCTTGGTGGCACGCCCAATCACGGCGTGCGCGCCGATGCGAGCGATCGCCCTGGCAACGTGTTCAACGGCGCCGGCCCGTTTCTGCTCAACCTCAATCGGCCGAAGAATGCCAATGGCGACGAAGTGACCTCAGGCGTCGAGTGGCTGACGGTCCGCTCCGACAATTACGACAAATATGCGCAGCCGACCGGAGAATGGATCGGAGCGCGTGGCAAACCGACGCATGTCAGCTACGAAGGCCCGGCCTTGAAAGGTGCGACGAATGCGGTGATCGTCGGCATCGACCACCGCGAAACCTCGTTCAGTCCGAAGGCTTTCGAGCAGACCTTCCGCTTCCTGACCGGCCAGTCGCCCAGCACGCTGGCGATCACGCCTGAAGCAGCTGTGCACCTCGACGGCAAGGTGTTCGGATCGGGCCTGGACAACCAACCCGGCAGCGGCAACTTTGCGAACAACCTGCCGCTGGCGGGCGCGCTGGTCGAGGTCTACGCGGTCAATCCGGCCACCGGCGAGCGCCGCGGCACGGCCCTGCTGCGCAAGACGATCGGAAGTGACGGGCTCTGGGGGCCGCTGGCGGTCGATTCGCAGACCGCGCTCGAGTTTGTCGTCGCGGCCACTGGTTTCGCGGTAACCCACGTCTATCGCTCGCCGTTTCCGCGCTCGTCTCAGCTGGTGAACCTGCGGCCCGAGCGCATCGCAACGGCCGACCGCGATGGCCGGGCCATCGTGACGCTGAGTCGGCCACGCGGCTATTTCGGAATTCCGCGCGACGAGATCAGCCTGGACGGCAAGAGCCCGCCGCCCGGCATCCCGGCTGGCGTGGCCGGTGTCTCGCAGAGCAAGCTGGTGCTGGCCGACGCAACCAGCCGGCCCGTCACCGGCCGCTTCAACGGCGAACAGATCGTCGGTCGGATCTGGCCTGCAGCGGACAACCAGGTGGTGGTGCTCGAACTCACCGATTGAACGAGGCCGGAGTGGCCGCCCCGTCAACGCGACGAAAATAGCGTGATGCGCATCAGCCAGATCCTCTTTTCCCAAGGCTTCGGCACGCGTCGCGACTGCGATGCGCTGGTGCTGGCTGGTCTGGTCAGTTACCAGGGCGCGCGCATCGACGACCCCGATGCCGAATTCGACCTCGACGGATTGCAGATCAGCGTTCGCGGCCAGGCGTGGGAAGTGCACGCGACCGCCCTGCTGATGCTGAACAAGCCGGCCGGCTACGAGTGCTCGCAAAAGCCCAAACATCACCCGAGTGTGCTCAGTCTGTTGCCGGCACCACTGCGCGCGCGCGGCGTGCAGCCGGTCGGCAGGCTCGATGCCGACACCACCGGCTTGCTGCTGCTGACCGACGACGGCGCGCTGATCCATCGCCTCACATCGCCGAAGCACCACGTACCCAAGGTCTACGAAGTCGGCTGCAAGCATGCAGTCGACGAACAACAGATCGGCCGGCTGCTGGCGGGCGTCAAGCTGATCGACGATCCGGCGACAGTGCGTGCGGCCGCGTGCGAGGCCAGCGGCGAGTGCAGTCTTCGCCTGACGCTGACCGAAGGCAAATATCATCAGGTCAAGCGCATGCTGGCGGCGGTCGGCAACCGGGTCGAGACCTTGCACCGCAGCTCGATCGGCGGAGTGGGCCTGCCAGCGTCGATGCAACCGGGGCAATGGTCGTGGCTGCATGCAGCCGACCGGATCGCGCTGGGTCTGCCGACAGCCCTTCCGTGATCAGGCAGATGACGAGTGGCGGACGATAATCGTCGACCATGCGACTGTTCCGCGGTTTTCGTGCCCCTGACATCGCGCCCGCCTGCGCGTTGACGATCGGCAATTTCGACGGTGTCCACCGCGGCCACCAGGCCATGCTGGCCCTGGTGATCAACGAGGCCCGCCACCGCGGCATTCGCAGTTGCGTGCTGAGTTTCGAGCCGCATCCGCGTGACTATTTCGCCGCGCTCTCCGGTCGGCCCGAGATGGCACCTGCGCGGATCTCGACTCTGCGCGACAAGCTTGCCGAGCTCGAGCGCTGCGGCATCGATCAGGTGGTGTTGCTGCGCTTCGATCGCAGCCTTGCTTCGCAATCGCCCGAGGCCTTCATCGAGCAGGTTTTGGTGCAAGGCCTGCACGCGCAATATGTGCTGGTCGGGGACGACTTCCGGTTCGGCGCGCGGCGGGCTGGCGACTACGCGATGCTCGACGCCTCTGGCGATCGGCACGGTTTCGATGTCGCGCGCATGCAGAGTTATGAGGTGCACGGCCTGCGCGTCAGCAGTTCGGCGGTTCGCCAGGCGCTGGCCGGCGGAGACATGGCGCAGGCAGCAGCCCTGCTCGGGCGCCCGTATACGATCAGCGGCCACGTGGTGCACGGGCGAAAACTCGGCCGGGAGCTTGGCTTCCCGACACTGAACCTGAATTTCGGTCACGCCAAGCCGGCCGCTTCGGGCATTTTTGTGGCCCGCGTCATCGGTTTGGCCGATCAGCCATTGCGCGGCGTTGCCAGCCTTGGCATTCGTCCGACCATCGAGGAAACCGGCCGCGTGCAGCTGGAAACCCATTGTCTGGACTGGCCGGCCAGCTTCGACAGCGATACCGGCTATGGGCGCTGCATTCGGGTCGAACTGCTGCACAAGCTGCACGACGAGCTGAAATATGCGTCGCTCGAAGACCTGCGAGCCGGCATCGCGCGTGACGAGCAGGACGCCCTCGCCTGGTTCGCGACGCAGCCCGCCCCTGCCGCCGTGGCAAACCATCTGCGCCGCTAGAATCAGTAGATGGCCCCGACCAAACGACAATCGACAAGTGGCTCCCACCCGCCACGCTGGGCGGACGTTGCGCGCTGCCTGCCGCCATCGGCCACGCAGCGCCAGACCACGCGCGATCGAATTTGACGGCGGCGTCAGCGCCGCTCGCCGCCACCAGCGGCGCTTGCCTCCTTCGCGCCAACCCCGGCCGACGGACGCTTGCACCCGCTACTCCCGCTCAACCCGGAATCGTGC